>JAGWTZ010000056.1 GCA_028868695.1 Alphaproteobacteria bacterium
AACGCACGGGGAAATCAAGGTGGCATCCTAATTCCGAAAGAATTTGCCGAATTTTTCCCCCCGCTAAACGGCAACGTCTCGCCAACAAGCCCTACGCTGGATGAAAATTTGACCGCCGAGTTATTTGTTGAAGACACACAAGTGGCGACTGTCGAAACAAGGTACCAATTGCAGACGCGGGGCGGGACCCGCACTCCCGAAAGACGGATAACTGCAAACCTTGGCCCCATCTACAACATTGCGAACGGTGGCGACATGGTGATCTTCCAGCGGTCACTTGAAGATGAACGCCGAATTCGGATTACACTACTACCCAAAAACAGTGCTTCGTTCTCTGAAATGTTGCGAAAAGTCGGCAAGAAGCGTTGGGGAACGGTTGATGTCCCTCCCGTTACAAACACGTCATTGGCCAAAAGCCAAATTGAAATTGACCAAATTTCGGAAGGACCATTCAAACTTTTTGTCAATGAGAAGTCTGTGGTTGTGAGCCGGGTGACAAGAATTGCCCGCGAGTTGGCGTTTCGCAAGAGAGTGTTGGGCAATTTCGATTTTCGGTGTTCAATTACTGGAAGATCGATGTTCGACGTTAGTGGTGCGTCGGGAATTGATGCAGCGCACATTGTGCCTTTGGCCCGCAATGGCACCAACGACGTCAGAAATGGGCTAGCACTGTCGAAAGATCTACATTGGGCGTTCGACCATGGAATGATTGCTGTCGAATCCGGGATCGTTGTCGTTTCAAAGAAACTGCCAACTGGTAAAAACAATGACTATGTTCTGAGCATGGCAGGAACAAAATTGCAGAGGGCAGAAATCCCCGCGTTGGAACCCGCAAAAGAAGCGCTCGATTGGCATCTAGCGAACATCTTTGTTCAGTAGTCTAGAAATTTGACGCGGCAAGGTGCCGCCACCAAATTGTCGACGCACCTGACATTCCCAAATTGTCAAAATTTTCCATCCCGTTTGCTTTAGCTCTCGCAAATGAACTTTGTCACGAGTTTGGTTGCCGGTAATTTTTTCTTCCCACCAAGTTGCTCTCGTTTTCGGCCAACGAAAATTTTTACAGCGGTGCCCGTGCCAGAAACAGCCATGCACAAAGATCACGGTCTTGTATTTCGGCAAGACAATATCCGGCTTTCCCGGCAGCTTCTTGTCATGAAGCCTGAACCGGAACCCGGCGGCGTGTAGCGCCTTGCGGACAAGGATTTCGGGCTTTGTGTTCTTGCCCTTGATCGCAGCCATCATGCGGCTGCGCGTGGCCTTGTCCACAATGTCAGGCAACGCGCTTGGCCTTTTTCGGCGCAAGCACATCCTGCAGGCAGGATTTCATGTGCCGCGCCACGGCCTCGATCACCGGAACGGCAACGGAGTTGCCAAACTGGCGGTAGGCCTGGGTGTCGGAAACCGGGATTTTGAAATCCGCGCCGCGGCGCTCCTCAAAGCCCATCAGGCGCGCGCATTCCCGCGGCGTGAGGCGGCGAGGGTTGCGCCCTTTCTGCTCCACAAGGATTTCAGAGCCGTCCTTGTAGTAACGTGCGGAAAGTGTGCGCGCGGTGTCCTCCGGGCCCACAACGCTGCAACCAAAACCATTGCCCTTTGCTTTGTGCTTTTCCGCATAAGCCTGGAGATATTTCCAGAGATGGTCAGTGAGCGTGTATTTTGGCGAGACCGAACCGATGTTGCCAATGGTATAGCCATGCGGGTCTGGCGCTTCTTCCCCGTTCTCGGGATGCAGGATTGAGCCAAGCCTTGCCACATTGGCCTTTTCCGGCAGCCCGAGACTTGAAATGTCGAAGCCAGAGTCTTCACGGAAACCGACTATGATGATGCGCTCACGATGTTGGGGCAGGAAATGCAGGGCATCAATCACACGGTATTGGATGTGATAGCCAAGCTGCTTCTGCAACACGTCAACAATCACCTTGAAGGTGTTGCCCCGGTCGTGGCTCACCAGGTTTTTCACATTCTCCAAAAGGAATGCCGCTGGCTTGTGGTGTTCAATGATGCGGGCCACCTCATAGAAAAGGGTACCCTGGGCCTCGCAGGCAAAGCCGTGCGGCCTGCCCAGCGCGTTCTTTTTTGAAACGCCCGCAATCGAAAAAGGCTGGCACGGGAACCCGGCCAGCAGCACATCATGTTTCGGGATTTCTTCCGACTTCACCTGGCGAATGTCGCCCGCGATGTCATGGTCACACTTGAAATTTGCGCGATAGGTCGCTTGCGAATACTTGTCCCACTCCGAAGTGAAAACGCATTTGCCGCCAATCGCCTCAAAGCCGCGCCGCAAGCCGCCGATTCCGGCAAAGAGGTCAATGAAGCTGAACCAGCCATCAGCCGGGGGCGCATTCTTTTTTGCCTTGGGCCTAGCAAGCCCAAGGCCATGAAGTGCCCGAAGCTCGGATTGGCGGGGAGAGGATTCGCCGCTCTCGTAGCGGTAGGCCGTACTGGTGGAGACGCCCAATTCCTCGGCGGCTTCCTTGATTGTCAAACCTGCGGCCTGGCGCAATGATGAGAAGTCCTGTTCCATGGAATCGCCCACTGGGTATGTTTTTCCCAAAGTGACACGAAGAGTCCCGCGTTGTCAATTTGTTCTTGAATTTTCCGGAATTATGTCCTATAATCCGCCCCATGGACGCGCTGGAAACATTGCTGGCGGGGTTTGAGCGGTCGCTTCAGCCGCATGAGGCCTTTTTCGTGCGGCAGGGCTTGCAGCCCTGGCGCTGGCACCGGGAGAAGAACCTGCCGGATGATGTGACGCCTTGCGCCTATCTGGACCCTGCCGCCCATGATTCCCGCGCCGCCGCCCATGGCGCGGCCGCCCACGCCTGCTCGGCCCTGTTGCGCCTTGCCCCCGCCAGCCCCTGGCCGCCGGGGGCCTTTGAAAGCCTGCTGGCCCTGGCGGTGATGGAGCTGCGGCTGAACACGGTTTCGGCCTTTCCCGGCTTTGCGCTTCTGCTCAACGCCATGGCGGGGCCTGCCGGGCTGATGCAGGCGGCCGCCCTTTATGCCGCCGCCGCCCTTCACCCGGCCCTGCACCGCGTGCAGCGCCTTTCCCCCGAGGCCTTCGGGGAGATGGCCGCCCTGCGTGAGGCGCTGGCCGCCCTGCCGCCCGCCGCCGCCCGCGCCGCCTGACCGGGGCTTGCGCCTCTTAACCCCTCCTCAACCACAACCCTTAGGCAAGTGTTGAATATGGCGGCTTTGCCACAAATTCGCCGCAGCGCTCCCCGATTGGGGCGTGAAGAACACTGGCTTGAATCACGGTTTTTGCTTTTTTAACCAAAACCTGCCAAGCCAAATCCAGATGGAAGCCGCCCAAGGCAAAGCCGGGCGGATGGGACGTGAGGGCAGGCCAAGCCGGCCCGACTTGAGGAGTTTGAATGATGATGACCCGCTTCGCCGGTTTCAAATATGCCGCCCTGTGCTGCTGTTTCCTGGCTTTGGCCGCCTGCTCCAAGAAGCAGCCGGATCTTGATGCCGGCCTCAATGGCAATGGCGGCGCCGGCGTGGGCCAGGCGGTTCCCGGCTCCAAGGCCGATTTCACCACCAATGTCGGCGACCGCGTGTTCTTCCTGCAGGATCAATCGACCCTGACGCCCGAAGCCTCCGACACCCTCACCAAGCAGGCCAATTGGCTGAAGCAATATGCGCAGGTGACCGTTCAGGTCGAAGGCCATGCCGACGAGCGCGGCACGCGTGAATACAACATCGCCCTTTCCGCCCGCCGCGCCACCGCGGCCCGCAACTTCCTCATCCAGCAGGGCGTTCCCGGCAACCGCATCTCCTCGATCGCCTATGGCAAGGAGCGCCCCGTCGCCCTGTGCGACGCCGAGCAGTGCTGGAGCCAGAACCGCCGCGCCGTCACCGTGATCACCGGCGGCACCCAGTAAGCTGTTGCCGGACAGCCACATGCGGCTGAAATTTGAATTTCCGCAATTGGGCCTCAATTTCCGCGAAATTCCCCCGCATGGTGGCCAGCCTCCAAGGTGGAATCTGCCGATGTTGAAGCGTAGCCTCTTCGTGTGTGCCCTGATGATGAGCGTGGCCCTGCCCGCCCGCGCCGATGACCTTTCGGCCCGCATGGACCAGATGGAAGAACAGCTGCGCCAGCTCACTGGCCAGGTCGAGCAGCTCACCTATCAGCTGAAGCAGCTGCAGGCCCAGAAGAAGCTGGGGGCAGCCGAAACCGCCCCCACCATCAATGAGCAGGCCGCCGCCCAGCAGCAAGCCCCGGCCCCCGCCCAGCAAGCCGCTGCCGCCAAGCCGCTTCTGCCCCCGGCCCCGGCCCTCACCCAGCAGGCCGCCGCAGCGCCTGCCTTGCCGGTGAAGAAGAAGCCCGCCCTCCAGCCCGCCCCCGCCACCACTGTGGCCAGCACCGGCCAGGGCGTTGAAACCATCGACGAATCACCGATCCAGCCTGATCAATCCGCCGCCCCACAGGCCCCGGCCGCTGCCGCTGCGGCCCCCGCCGCCCCGGCCCAGGCCACCGCCATGCTGGCGCCCAAGCCCTTGGGCCTTGGCACCACCAAGGCCGCCCAGCCCAATGACGGCGGCTTCCAGGGCAAGGTTCTCGTGCCCGCCGGCTCTGACGGCGATGCCAATGCCATGCAGGCCGCCACCACCGATGGCGCGGCCACCGCCCAGGAAGTGGCCCTGCAGCCGGAAACCCCGGACGACCTGTTCCTGCGCTCTGAAAAGGCCCTGCTGCAATTGCAGTATGCCGACGCCGAGGCCGGCTTCAAGGATTTCATCAGCAAATACCCCGACCACAACCTGGCGGGCAGCGCCGAGTTCAAGCTCGGCGAAACCTATTGGGCCGAGCAGGATTTCACCTCCTCCGCCAAGGCCTATCTCGACAGCTACAAGAAATATCCCAAGGGCCGCCGCGCCCCCGACAGCCTGTTGAAGCTGGGCCTTTCGCTGGCCCGCCTCGGCCAGAAGGACCAGGCCTGCGCCACCATCGGCTCGGTGGACACCGAATACCCCAACGCGGTGGAAATCAAGAAACGCGCGCAAGCGGAATTCAAGCGTGAAGGCTGCTGAGCCCGCCTTCCCGCCCCACCATCTGAAGGATATTTTTGCGCCTGTGGCGCAAGCCCAAGGCCCGCGCTTTGCCATTGCCCTTTCCGGCGGCGGCGATTCCATGGCGCTGCTGCGCCTTGCCCTGCTGTGGCGCAATACGCCGCGCGAGATCGTGGCCCTCACCGTCGATCACGGCCTGCGCCAGGGCTCTGACGCCGAAGCGCTGCAGGTGAAGGATTGGTGCGCCCTGCTCGGCATTGAGCACCACACGCTGGCCTGGCAGCACGGCCCGCTGGCCTCCGGCCTGCAGGCCAAGGCGAGGCAGGCGCGCTATGACCTGCTCACCGCCTGGTGCGCCGCCCATGGCGTGGACCTGCTGCTCACCGCCCACACCGCCGAGGACCAGGCCGAAACCGTGGCCATGCGCCAGGCCCGCACCGCCAGCCCCCGCAGCCTCGCCGCCATCTGGCCCGAGACGCAGTGGAACGGCATCCGCATCCTGCGGCCGCTTTTGGCCGAGCGCCGCGAAGCCTTGCGCGGCCTGCTGCGCAACCTGCACCAGCCCTGGGCCGAAGACCCGGCCAACCGCAACGAAAGCTTCGAGCGCGTGCGCATCCGCGCCAGCACCCCGCCGCTGACACTGGCGGCACTTGCCGCTGCCTCACAGGCGGAAATCACCGCCGCGCGCGCCGCTGCTGCCCATTGGCTGGAAACCTCTATCACCATTGCCGCCACCGGCATGCTGCAATTCACCGCCGCGGGCTTCGCCGCGCTGACACCGCTGGTGCGCGATGAAGTGCTGTTGCAAATGATCTCGCTGGCCGGCGGCTCTGCGCCGGACCTCGCCAAGCGCAAGACGCTCACCGCATGGCTTTGCGCCAGCGAGGCCGGGCGGCGCACCTTGGGCGGCGTGCTCTTTGCCAAGCGCAAGCGCGACGTGATCGTGGCGCGCGAGGCTGCGCGCATTGCCACAGGTGAAGCGCCACTCTCGCCCACCCATCCCATCCTGTGGGACCAGCGCTTCCACATCACCGGGCCGGAAGGTTCAAGCGTCACATCCATGAATGCCTGCAAGCAATTGAAACGCATTGCGGAAATTCCCGCCGCCGTCTGGGCGGGCCTGCCCGTGGTGCGCCTTGGCCACGAGGTGCTGGCCTTCCCGCAAGGCGCCAGCCACCCGCAAGTGAAAATCGAATTCAGCAAGAAATTAAGCTAGCGCGCGGCCTTGGATTGGAAGCGCCGCCGCCCTATGTTAGGCAAATCAAAACTCCCGCGTGCAATTGCGCGCCGCATTGAGGACTGACACGTGAATAACTTCCGCAATCTCGCCATTTGGGTTGTCATTGGGCTGCTGCTGCTCACGCTGTTCAGCCTGTTCCAGGGCAACATCCTCAAGAACACCACCAAGGAGATGAACTACACCGAGTTCTTCGACAAGGTGAACTCTGGCGGGGTGAAAAGCGTGACGATTGCCGGCGGCTATGTGCAGGGCAAGGACAATGCCGGCGGCTCTTTCGAGGCCTATGCCCCGATGATGGACTCCGACCTGCAGAAGCTGCGCGAGAAGAATGTCGACATCACCTTCCGCCCCGCCCAGTCCGACAATTTCTGGGCCAATGCGCTGCTCACCTGGTCGCCGCTGCTGATTCTCGCCGCAGTGCTGTTCTTCTCGATGCGCCAGATGCAGGCCGGCTCCGGCAAGGCGCTGGGCTTCGGCAAGTCCAAGGCCAAGCTGCTCACTGAAAAGCACGGCAAGGTGACCTTTGCCGACGTGGCCGGCGTGGACGAAGCCAAGGATGATTTGCAGGAAGTGGTTGAATTCCTGAAAGACCCGCAGAAATTCCAGCGCCTGGGCGGAAAAATCCCCAAGGGTGCGCTGCTCGTCGGCCCGCCCGGCACGGGCAAGACCTTGCTCGCCCGCGCCATTGCGGGTGAAGCAGGCGTGCCCTTCTTCACCATCTCCGGCTCTGACTTTGTGGAAATGTTCGTGGGCGTTGGCGCCAGCCGCGTGCGCGACATGTTCGAGCAGGCCAAGAAGAATGCGCCCTGCATCATCTTCATCGACGAAATCGACGCCGTGGGCCGCCATCGTGGCGCTGGCCTGGGCGGCGGCAACGACGAGCGCGAGCAGACGCTGAACCAGCTGCTCGTTGAAATGGATGGCTTTGAGGCCAATGAAGGCGTGATCATCGTTGCGGCCACCAACCGCCCCGACG
Source organism: Alphaproteobacteria bacterium (assembly GCA_028868695.1). Taxonomy (GTDB): domain Bacteria; phylum Pseudomonadota; class Alphaproteobacteria; order Rhizobiales; family Aestuariivirgaceae; genus Aestuariivirga. The sequence goes on from JAGWTZ010000056.1 coordinate 7,236, forward strand.
TGCTTGACCCTGCCCTTCTGCGCCCCGGCCGCTTTGACCGCCAGATCACCGTGGGCAACCCGGATGTGAAGGGCCGCGAGCAGATCCTAACCGTGCACATGCGCAACGTGCCCATGGCGCCGGATGTGGACGCCAAGGTGCTGGCCCGCGGCACGCCCGGTTTCTCGGGCGCCGACCTTGCCAACCTGGTGAACGAGGCCGCCCTGCTTGCTGCCCGCCGCAACAAGCGGCTGGTGACGCAGGCCGAGTTCGAGGACGCCAAGGACAAGGTGATGATGGGTGCGGAGCGCCGCTCCCTCGTGATGAGCGAGGAAGAACGCCGCAACACCGCCTATCATGAAGCGGGCCACGCCATTGTGGGCCTTACCGTGCCCTATGACCCGCTGCACAAGGTGACGATCGTGCCGCGCGGCCGCGCGCTGGGTGTGACCATGAACCTGCCGGACGGCGACCGCCATTCCCGCACCCGCGAATGGTGTGAATCGCGCCTGGCCGTTCTGTTCGGCGGCCGCGAAGCCGAGCTGATCCTTGGCGGCGCCAAAAATGTGACCAATGGCGCGGTGGGCGACATTCAGATGGCCACGCAGCTGGCCCGCACCATGGTGATGGAGTGGGGCATGAGCGACAAGCTTGGCCGCGTGCGCTATGGCGCGAATGAGCAGGAAGTGTTCCTTGGCCATTCCGTCACGCAATCCAAGAACGTGTCGGAAGAAACCGCGCGCCTCATTGACGCCGAAACCCGCAAGCTGATCGGCGATGGCGAAGCCACGGCCAAGAAGATCCTGGCCAAGCACCGCAACGGCCTGCACGCCATTGCCAAGGCGCTGATGGAATTCGAAACCCTGAGCGGCGAGGAAGTGAAGCTGGTTCTGGCGGGCAAGAAGATCACCCGCGATGACACGCCGCCTTCAGCGCCCAAGGCCGAGCCGCCGGCCCCCGTGGTGCCGCGCACCCAGAAGCGCCGCACCGTGACACTGGAACCGCAGACGCAAAGCTGAAGCGGCCCAGCCCCACGCACAAAGTTCAACCCCCGCGCCGGCGGGGGTTTTCATTTGCGGCCGGCAATCATCTTTGCGGAAGCGGCACCACATCAACATCGGTGAGCGCGAAATCCGCGCCCTTGCACAACAGCGGCAACTGATAGTGCCTTGCTGCCGCATAGCTCATGCAATCGGAAAGATTGAGCTGCGCCCGGTGCCTCTGCCCCTTGCCAAAGCGGGCGAAGGCATCGACGGCGATGCGCCCCACCGCGTCATCCAGATCAACGAACTGGATTCCGGCCGCCTCGACCACAGCATCAAACGCCTGCTGGTTCTTGTGGGGGGTGCCGCGGTCAAAGCGGCTGAGGGCCATGACCGTCTCAAGCCGCACCAGCGCGGAGGTGTAAAGCTCGGCGTGTTCCTCAAGGATGGATTCGAACAGACCAGCCTCAGGCAGCCGGGCCAGGATTTCAACAAAGGCCGAAGTGTCGATGAACATCAGTCCATCCATTCGGCGTTGATTTCATCCTTGGTCAAAAGGCGCCCGCCGCCGGGAGAGGAAAGCTGAAGTTCAGTGGCAATCTGGCGCAACTTTGCAGCCAGCCCCTTGCGCGTGGGCGGCGCCATGTTTTGCAGGGCCTGGCCGATCACCGCCGTCACGCTCATGTTGTGCTCGGCGGCGCGCTGGCGGGCCAGCTTTTCGACCTTGGCATTGCGGATGCTGAGGGGCATATTAATCTCCGTATATACGAGCCTGTATATACGTATATACACATTTCGTCAATACAACAGGACTGCCCCGTGAAATCCTATCTCCGCCCGCTCGCCCTTGTTCATGGCCCAGACGCCCGTGCCATGATCGCCGCCGCCACCGCAGCCCCGCTGGGCGGCCTGGCGGATGTGGGCTTCACCGCAGCGGAATGGACCACGCGTGAGGGCAAGGCCGTCACCCGCCGCGTTGTGGCGCTGGATGAGGCGCGAAAGCACCCGTCTTTCGCAGCCATCACGGCAGCGCGCCCGGGTTTCGGCCCGCTGGCACTGGACCGCTGCCACATCATGGGCATCGTCAATGTGACGCCCGACAGCTTCTCGGATGGCGGCGTGAACTATCAGGCGGAAACCGCCATCGCCCATGCCCGCGAGATGATGGAGGAAGGCGCGGACGTGCTCGACATCGGCGGCGAATCCACAAGGCCGGGCTCCGACGCCGTCACCACCGCGCAGGAGCGCGAGCGCATCATGCCGGTGATCGCCGCGTTGGCCGCACAGCACCCTGTTTCGGTGGATACGCGCAAGGCCTCGCTGATGCGCGAGGCGCTGGGCCTGGGTGCTGCCATGATCAATGATGTTTCGGCACTGGGCTTTGACGGCGAGAGTGCAGCAACCCTCGCCGCTGCCAAGGCACCGGTGATCCTGATGCATGCCCAGGGCGAGCCGCGCACCATGCAGCTGCAGCCCAAATATGATGATGTGGCGCTGGATGTTTATGACCAGCTTGAGGCGCTGGTGGCCCGCGCCCGCGCGGCTGGCATCAGCGCCGCCAACATCATGGTGGACCCCGGCATCGGCTTTGGCAAAACCTACCACCAGAACCTTGAGCTGCTGCAGCAGCTCACCCTGTTCCACGGTCTTGGCGTGGGGCTGCTGGTGGGCCTTTCGCGCAAGGGCTTCATTGGCGCGATCACCGGCGAGAAGCAGGCCGGGGCGCGCGCGCCAGGCTCCATCGGCGGCGCCCTTCATTCCGCCCTTCTCGGCGCCCATGTGCTGCGCGTTCATGACGTTAAGCAAACATTAAGCGCGATTGCCGTTTTCCGGGCGGCGCTCGATCCGGCTTCAACCGCCATTTAATCTTTGCGCCTAGAAATTTGAGCGAAATCGGTAGGGGGACGTTGACGATGTCACGCAAGTACTTTGGCACGGATGGCGTGCGCGGAAAGGCCAATGATGGCGCCATGACGCCAGACGTGGTCATGCGCATCGGCATGGCCGCCGGCCAATTGCACCACCGTGGCGGCCACCGCCACCGCGTGGTGATCGGCAAGGACACGCGCCTCTCCGGCTACATGATCGAACAGGCCCTGGCCGCGGGCTTCCTGGCCGCGGGCATGGATGTGTTCCAGTTCGGCCCCGTGCCTACCCCGGCGGTGGCCATGCTCACCCATTCGCTGCGCGCTGATCTTGGCGTGATGATCTCGGCCTCGCACAACCCATTCCATGACAATGGCATCAAGATCTTCGGGCCGGACGGCTACAAGCTTTCCGACGCCATGGAAGCCCAGATTGAAGAGCTGATCGACAACCCCAGGCTTCTCAAATATGCCGCACCCGACCAGATCGGCCGCGCCAAGCGCATCGAAGATGCAGGCGCCCGCTACATCGAATTCGCCAAGCGCACTTATACTGCCGAAACGCCGCTGGACGGCCTGCGCATCGTCATCGACACTGCCAATGGCGCCGCCTACAAATCCGCCCCGCCTGCGCTGTGGGAACTGGGCGCCGAAATCATCACCATGGGTGATGAACCCAATGGCCTGAACATCAATGAGAAGTGCGGCTCCACCCACCCCGAGGCGATGTGCCAGAGGGTGCGCGAAACGAGGGCCGACATCGGCATTGCGCTGGATGGCGATGCTGACCGCGTGATCATCGCCGATGAAAACGGCAAGGTGATTGACGGCGACCAGATCATGGCGCTGATCGCCTCATCCTGGGCGGCGCGCGGAGTGCTGAAGGGCGGCGGCCTGGTCTCGACCATCATGAGCAACCTTGGCCTTGAGCGCTTCATGCAGGCCAAGGGCCTCACCCTGGCCCGCACCAAGGTGGGCGACCGTTATGTGGTTGAGCACATGCGTGCCCATGGCTTCAATGTGGGCGGCGAGCAATCCGGCCATATCGTGATGTCGGATTTTTCAACGACGGGCGATGGCCTGCTGGCGGCCTTGCAGGTGCTGTCGGAAGTGGTGCGCCAGCAAAAGCCGGTGAGCGAGGTGTGCAACCTGTTCACGCCTCTGCCGCAGGTGTTGCAGAACGTGAAATTCAAGGGCGGCAAGCCGCTGGATGACACGGGTGTGAAATCCGCGATCCGCGATGCCGAATCCCTGCTTGGCAAGACTGGCCGCCTCGTCATCCGCCCCTCGGGCACCGAGCCGCTGATCCGCGTGATGGCCGAGGGCGAAGACGAAAGCCTGGTGCGCCGCATCGTCGCTGATCTTTGCGGCGTCATCTCCAAGGCGGCGGCGTGAGGCGCACATGAAACGCAAGCCATGGTGCAATTTTCCTTACCGCGGCGTGCCGCGGCAGGCCACCACTGATGCAAAAATGCAACGCTTCCGCGCTGCCTCATTTCAGCCCTTTTTCAGCCAGCGTTGAAACACATGGGCATGAGACACTGCGGGAAATAGGGACAGCAATTGGTTTAGTAAGTCGAGGTGTAACATGAAAAACTTTTTGAGCATTCTTCTCGCCAGCTTCGCGCTGGTGCCGCTGGCCACCACGGCCAAGGCCACGGACATGACGCCGTCTGTCCCGTCGGAAACCGCCACCTTCTCCGGCATTTATTTGCGCGGTGACGCCGGCGCCTCCTTCCTCAACTGGACGGGCGCCCCCACCAACTGGAACTATGTCGGCGATGCCGGCATCGGCTATCAGTTCGACCAGAACCTGCGCGCTGACCTGACCTATAACTGGACCGGCAACTACACGGTTGCCCCCGGCGCCACGCTGAACACCAGCAGCGTTCTGGGCACGGTCTATTATGACTGGAAGAACGAATCCTCGCTGACGCCGTATATCGGCGCGGGCGTCGGCTATGGCTGGCAGAACGCGGGCGGCACCGCGGTGAGCGACCATGGCATTGCCGTGGGCCTCAATGCCGGCGTGGCCTATGACATCACCAACAACCTGGCGCTGGATGTGGGCTACCGCTTCCACGACATCTTCACCAACACCCAGTCGACCGGCGAACACCAGGTCATGGCCGGCCTGCGCGTGAAGTTCTAAATCCGGATCCGCAAACGCGCGTGATCCTTTTCAAAGCGCGCTCCCTGCCCAGGCAGGGGGCGCGTTTTCATTTGGCGGAAGGGCCGCTGGCAATGTCGCGCGCCGCCTGCTCCAGTATCTTGCGCACCCGTGCCGCTTCCTCCGCATCCCACTGGCCGGAGCGGCCCATGACCGCATGGCGCAATGTGTGAATGGCCTGCATCACCAGTTCCGGCATCGGCGCATGGCCGGCCCCTCGCGCCATCACGTCGATGCGCGCCATCAGCGCTTCAAGCTGTGCGGCATTTTCTTCAAGGAAGGCCCGCCCCGCAGGCGTGGCCTCGTAGGATTTCTTGCCGCCCTCCTCGGCGCGCGCGGCAATCAAGCCTTGTTCTTCCAGCAGCGTGAGTGTCGGATAAATCGTGCCGGGGCTGGGCGAATAGCTGCCGCCAAAGCGCCCCTCAATGGTGCGGATCAGGTCATAACCATGCGAAGGCTGGTCGGCGATCAGCGCCAGCAGCAACAGCCGCAAATCACCTTGCGCGAACATGCGGGTGCGCGGCCCGGGCGGGAAAGCGCCAAAGCCGCCAAAGCCTTTCATGGCGCGCATCCAGGGCGGGGCGAAACCCGGCCCTCGCCGCGCAAAGCCCCAGCGGGGGCCGCAATGCTTGTCTTTCTCGCTCATGGTCTTGCCGCCAATGCCTTGAATGCCGCCACTCTACGCCCGCAGGCCGCGCACCGCTATGACTTTGCGATGCGCTTCGCTTCAGCCAGCCATCCGGCTTGCGCGCGCTGGGCAAATTTGGGGCTACGCTGCAGGCGTTTGACAATGTCTGCAGCCTCGCTGCGCGCCTCATCGCCCCGGCCCATGCGCGCCAGCAGGGCTGCCCGCCGCACCCGTGGCTCAATGCCGGCATAGCTGCCCGCCGCCGCATCATAGGCGGAAAGTGCCGCCTCATCCTGCCCCAGCATGTCCAGCGCCACGGCCCTGAGCAGCCGCAACTCGCTGTCCTTGAAATCGGGAAATTCGCTGGCGCAATCATCCAGCGTGGCCAGCGCACCCTTGGCATCTCCAAGGCCGATCTGTGCCCGCGCCTGCCCCACAAATTGCGGCTGGCCGCGGCCGCCGGGCAAAGACAGGATGCGGCGGTAATGCTCCAGCGCCTGCTGGTTCTCGCCGCGCGCCAGCAACTCTTCCGCCAGCTTTTCACGGTTGGCGATGGTGTCGGCGATGTCGAGATTGTCCTGCAGCTCGCGCAGCCGCCGCCCGGGGTTTAGCGTGGCGCCGAGCGAGGCGCGCGCCGCGCGGCCCCTGTGCGAGCCCAGCCATTCCGGCGCCAGCTCCACCACGAGATAGGCTAGCCCGCCAAGCCCCGGCAAGAACAGGATCACATAGGCCCAGGGCCAGAAGCGCCCGGTCTTGGCGGCGTGCACAATCAACACCACATTGAACAGGAAGGTGAGTGACAGAGTGGGCATGGAGAAAAACGGCATCGGCGGTTCCGCAACAAGGTGGGCAACAGCCCAATTGCGAGCCGCATGCGATTGCAAGGTGGTGGCAAGTTTAACGGCGCTTGCGCAACCACGCAACAACAGCAAGGCGGGCGGCCAAGGGCGGCCGCCCGTTTTGCATCAGCGCTTAATGGCCGGATTCATTGCCTTCGGCAGGCTTGGCCGCCTGCGCCGCGCGGAAGGCGTCAAAGGCCTCGCGGTCACGCTTGCGGCGCTGCTCGGCGCGGTGTTCCTGGAAGGCGCGGCGTTCCTCGCGCAGCTTGTTGATCTGCTCCATCTGGTGCTCGTCAAAAGCCTGGTTGCCGGTGAAGGGCCCGCGCATGCCGCGCCCGCCGCAGCGGCCACGCCACATGCCGGGGCCGCCGGCCATGGCCGGGCCGCCCTGCCAGCCATGGCGGCTGGTCCACAGGAAATAGCCCAGGGTGAGCACGCCCAAGGGCGGGAGCACCGCAAAGGCCGCCACCGTGGCCACCGCCTTCAGCGGGTGGAAGCCCGGCTGGCGCGCCCAGCCGAAGGCATCATGCCCCGCACCCCAGCGCGGGCCATGCGGGCCGTGATGATGGCTGGAAGCATCTGATTCAGAATTGTTTTTATCGTAGGTCATATGTTTCTCCTCTCGTTACGATAGGCCTTAAGATATATCGTAAGTCAGGGCTTTCAAGGACTGGGCAAGGATTAATTCGCGGCCACATTCATTGCGCACCGCACCTGCCCGCCATTCCGGGCCGCCAATCCGCAAACTTGTTCCCACGCGCCGCGTGTTGCTCTAACCTTTGCGCAAACACGGAGGACACACCCATGGGCACGCGCATTTCCTTTCCCCGAACTGATGGCAAGCCCACGGCGGGCTATCTTGCAAAGGCCGGCAAGGACCATGCGCCCGGTGTCGTCGTCATTCAGGAATGGTGGGGCATGAATGAGCAGATCACCGGGATCTGCGACCGGCTGGCGCTGGCCGGCTATGACGCGCTGGCCCCGGACCTCTATGCCGGAACGGTTGTCGCCTATCACGACTCCGCCGCCGCCGAGAAGGAGATGCGCTCGCTGAACTTCAAGGACGTGGCCGACAATGTGGTGCGGGGTGCGGTGCTTTATCTCAAGAAGTCTTCACCCAAGGTGGGCATGACGGGCTTCTGCATGGGTGGGGCTGTCACCCTGCTCTCGGCGCAGGATGTGCCGGAGCTTTCTTGCGCGGCACCCTTCTATGGCATGCCGCCCGCGGCACTCTTCAGCGCCTCGAAAGTGAAGGCGCCCCTGCAGTGCCATTTCTCCAACACCGATGACTACCCTTCGCCCGCCCAGGTGGACCAGATGGAAAGGGATTTCAAATCCACCGGCCTCAAGGCCGAGGTGTTCCGCTATGACGCCGACCACGCCTTCATGAACGAGCAGCGCGACCACCACGACCGCAAGGCAGCGGAACTGGCCTGGGGAAGATTGCTCGGCTTCCTGAAGCAGCACATTGGCTGAGCTGCCAGCGTAACAGCCCGTGGCAATCCCCATCCTGACCACGCCGCGCCTCAACCTGTTTGCATTGCACGAGCGCCATTTTGAGCCGCTGGTGGCGATGCAACTTGATGCCGAAGTGATGCAAACCATTGGCGGCGTGTGGGACCGTGAAAGAACCCAGCGCATGTTCAACCGCTACGTCGCCGCCTTTGCGCGCGATGGCGTTTCGCGCTTTGCGGTGGAAGACAAGGATGAAAACTTCCTTGGCATTGCCGGTGTGCTGCGCCACAGCGATGTGAATGTGCCGCCCGGCAGGCATGATGAAATCGGCTGGCGCTTCACCCGCGCCGCTTGGGGCAAGGGCTATGCCAGCGAGGCTTCCGCCGCCACTTTGCACCACGCTTTCGCGGTGACGGACTGCGCCGAAATCTGGGCCTACACCACCGGAGACAACGCGCGTTCCCAGGCCGTGATGGCGCGCCTTGGCATGCCGCGCGACACCGCGAAGGACTTTGAGCTGACCACCGACAGCGGCCGCACCTGGGCGCTGAAAGTGTGGCTGGCGCGGCGCGGCTGAAGCCGTTTTTCGCTGCGGCGCAGGAATCCTGTTGCATTGCGACATCTTTTCTGCCATTTGCGTCCCCGGGCCAGGCCTCCCCAACGAGGCTCAACCCATCTGTAAGGATGGAGACAACATGACAGATCAAAAACCGGCTGTGCGCCCGGCTTGCGCCAATTTCTCTTCCGGCCCCTGTGCGAAGTTCCCGGGCTGGTCCCCTGAAAAACTCAAAGATGCCGTGGTGGGCCGCTCCCACCGTTCGAGCTTGGGCAAGGCCCGCCTGAAAAAGGCGATCGACCTGACGCGCGAAGTGCTGGAAGTTCCCGCCGATTACAAGATCGGCATTGTGCCGGCCTCAGACACGGGTGCCGTTGAAATGGCGTTGTGGTCGCTGCTCGGCCAGCGGCCCGTGGACATGGTGGCCTGGGAAAGCTTCGGCGATGGCTGGGTTTCCGATGTGATGAAGCAGCTGAAGCTGAAGGACGCGCGCAAGATCACCGCGCCCTATGGCGAGCTGCCTGATCTCTCGCAGATAGATTTCTCCCACGACGTGGTGTTCACCTGGAACGGCACCACCTCGGGCGTGCGCGTGCCGGACGCCGGTTTCATCCCCGCCAACCGCGAGGGGCTGACCATCTGTGACGCCACCTCCTCTGCCTTTGCGCAGGAAATGGATTTTGCCAAGCTCGATGTCGTCACCTTCTCCTGGCAGAAGGTGCTGGGCGGCGAAGGCGCACATGGTGTGCTCATCCTCTCACCCCGCGCCGTGGCCCGCCTTGAAAGCTACACACCGGCCTGGCCGATGCCCAAGATTTTCCGCCTCACTTCCGGCGGCAAGCTGATCGCTGGCATTTTCGAAGGTGAAACCATCAACACGCCTTCCATGCTCTGTGTGGAAGACTATGTGGTCTCGCTGGAATGGGCGAAATCCATCGGTGGCCTCAAGGGCCTGCGCGCCCGCGCCGATGCCAATGCCAAGGTGCTGAATGACTGGATGGACAAATCCGGCTTCGCCAAAAACCTCGCCAAGGTTCCGGCCACGCGCTCCAACACATCCGTGTGCCTGACACTGGCGGGCGCTGAAGACGTGCCGAAGCAAATCGTCAAGCTGCTGGAAGCCGAGAAGGTGGCCTTCGACATTGGCGCCTACCGCGACGCCCCTCCGGGCCTGCGCATCTGGTGTGGCGCCACGGTGGAAACCAGGGACGTTGAAGCGCTGACCCATTGGCTCGACTGGGCCTATGCCAAGGCGAATGGCGAATAGCGAATGGCGAGTGGGGAAACTCACTCGCTGTCGCTTCGGCATTCCCTCATCCCCCTTCGCCACTCACCACTCACCATTCGCCATTCGCCCCTTAGGAGAACTTCCATGGCCCCCCGCGTTTTGATTTCCGACAAGCTTTCTGCCGCCGCCGTTCAAATCTTCAAGGACCGCGGCGTGGAGGTGGACTACAAGCCCGACCTTGGCAAGGACAAGGACGCGCTTCTCGCCGCCATTCCAAACTATGACGGCCTTGCCATCCGCTCGGCCACCAAGGTCACGCCGAAAATTCTCGAGGCGGCCAAGAACCTGAAAGTGGTCGGCCGCGCCGGCATCGGCGTGGACAATGTCGACATTCCCGCCGCCACGGCGCGCGGCATCGTGGTGATGAACACGCCCTTTGGCAACGCCATCACCACCGCCGAACACGCTATTTCCATGATGATGGCGCTGGCCCGGCAGATCCCCGAGGCCAACGCCTCCACCCATGCCGGCAAGTGGGAGAAGAACCGCTTCATGGGCGTTGAACTTTACAACAAGACGCTGGGCGTGATCGGCTGCGGCAACATCGGCTCCATCGTGGCTGACCGCGGCGTGGGCCTGAAGATGAAGGTCATCGCCTTTGACCCCTTCCTCTCGGCCGAGCGCGCCGTGCAATTGGGCGTGGAAAAGGTGGAGCTTGAGGAAATCTTCAAGCGCTCTGACTTCATCACCCTGCATACCCCGCTCACCGACAAGACGCGCAACATCGTGGATGCCGCCGCCCTGGCCAAGTGCAGGAAGGGTGTGCGCATCATCAACTGCGCGCGCGGCGGTCTGGTGAACGAGGATGCGCTTTATGACGCGCTGGTTTCCAAGCATGTGGCTGGTGCTGCACTCGACGTGTTTGAGGTTGAGCCAGCCACCAACCACAAGCTCTTCACGCTGGAGAATGTGGTGGCGACACCGCATCTCGGCGCCTCCACCGATGAGGCGCAGGAGAATGTGGCCCTGCAGGTGGCCGAGCAGATGGCGGATTATCTTGTGAAGGGCGCTGTCACCAATGCGCTCAACATGCCGTCGATCTCCGCTGAGGAAGCCCCGCGCCTGCGCCCCTTCGTGGCGCTGGCCGACAAGCTGGGCCGTTTTGCCGGCCAGCTCACCGATTCCACCATTCAGGGCATCGTGATTGAATATGCCGGGGATGTGGGCGAGATGAACACCAGGGCGCTCACCTCCGCCGCACTGGCCGGCATCCTGCAGCCGCAGATGGGGTTGGTGAACATGGTCTCTGCCCCCATCGTGGCCAAGGAGCGCGGCATCAAGGTGGACGAGGTGAAGCAGACCAAGCGTGGCGCCTATGAAACCTATATCCGCATCACCGTGAAGACCGACAAGTATGAGCGCGCCGTGGCCGGCACCGTGTTCTCGGATGGCAAGCCTCGCATCATCCAGATCAAGGGCATCGAGCTGGAATGCAACTTTGGCCCGCACATGCTTTATGTCACCAACATCGACAAGCCCGGCTTTGTCGGCAATGTCGGCACGCTCTTGGCCAAGGCCGGCATCAACATGGGCACCTTCCATCTGGGCCGCCTCGCACCGGGTGGCGATGCCATCTCGATCATCGAGACCGATGGCGAAGTGCCCGCCGAGGTGATGGCCCAGGTGCAGGCCGTGCCCAATGTGGTGCAGGTGAAGCAGCTGCAGTTCTGAGTTCGGGGCGGGCTTGGTCCGGGTGGCGTTCATCCAATTGTCATCCGGCCCTTGACCGCGCTGCAAACAGGGTCGATGCTGCACTGCAACCATGACCCTTGTACCTAGCCAGTTCGTGACGTTTTTCGGCAGTTCCGGCTGCCAGAACGGCCCTGCCGTGCAGGCCTCGGGCGAACGCGCCGCCGCCTTGTGCGCGCTGGCCGGCCTTGGCCTGCCGGTGCCGCCCGGCTTCGTGGTGGGCGCTGCCGCCTGCCAGGCCATCACCGCGCAGGAGCCTGAGGGCATTGCCGCCGTCAAGGCCGCCATTGAACAGGGCCTGGCCGCCATAGAGGCCGAAACCACCTGCAAGCTGGGCGACAAGAAGCACCTGCTGTTGCTGGCGGTGCGCCCTTCCCTTCCCGCCTCCCTGCCCGGCACGCTGGAGGCGGTGCTGAACCTCGGCCTCAACGACGAAACCGTGGAGGGCCTGGGCAATTCCGCCAGCGATCACGTCTTCGCCCATGAGTGCTACCGCCGCTTCATCCAGAACTATGCCCATGTGGTGCTGGGCGATGACCCGGCCGCCTTTGAGGATTTGCTCAGCCTGTTCATCGAGGAGCGCGGCTATGTCTCGGCCCGCGAAATCCGCGGCAGTGACGGCCCGGAGCTGACCCAGCGTTTCAAGGCCCAGATTGAAAGCAGCAATGACCGGCTGTTCCCGCAGGATGTGCGCGAGCAGCTGTGGCGCGCAATATCGGCGCTGGTGCGCGGCTGGAACGGCCCGCGCGCCAAGGCCCAGCGCAAGCTGCATGGCGTGAAGGATGATGCCGGTTTCGGCGTGATCGTGCAGGCCATGGTGTTCGGCAACCAGAGCGAAAATTCCGGCGTGGGCCATGCCGCCTCGCGCCACCCGCAAAGCGGCGAGCGCGCCCTGCTGGGCGAATTTCTCGATTGCGCCCAAGGCCCGGACCTTGATGCCCATTTGCGCCCCGCCTTCCCGCTGGCGGGCCCCGCCCCCTCGCTGGCCGCAGAGCAGCCCAAGGCTTTCGCCGCGCTGGAAGCGGCCCTCGACAAGCTGGAGCTTGAGCGGCGCGACGCCGTGGAGGTGGATTTCACCATCGCCCAGGGCGCGCTGTGGCTGCTGGACTTGCGAGCTGCTCGCCGCAACGCCTCCGCCAACCTGAAAATCCTCACCGATCTGGTGGCCAACAAGCGCATCAGCGAGAATGAGGCCCTGCTGCGCATCGACCCCTTCGCCCTGGACCAGCTGCTGCACTCCACGCTTGACCCCGCCGCCAAGCGCGAGGTGATCGCCCAGGGCCTGCCCGCCTCGCCGGGCGCGGCCAGCGGCATGATCATTTTCGATGCCGACGAGGCGCGCACCCTGGCGGGCCAGGGCCAGCATGTGATTTTGGTGCGGACGGAAACGGCCCCTGAAGACATCAAGGGCCTGCATCTTGCCGATGGCGTGCTCACCACCCGCGGCGGCATGACCAGCCACGCTGCGGTGATCGCCCGCGGCATGGGCAAGCCCGGCGTTTCCGGCGCATCAAGCCTGAAGATCGACTATGCCGAAGGCCTGCTCAAGGCCCCGGGCCAAACCTTGCGCAAGGGCGATGTCATCACCATCGATGGCTCCACCGGCCAAGTGCTGAAAGGCGCTGTGGCGGTGATCAAGCCCTCGCTCTCGGGCGATTTCGCCACCGTGCTGGGCTGGGCCGACAAGGCCCGCAGGCTGGCCGTGCGCGCCAATGCCGAAACCACCCATGACGCCAGGTTGGCGCGCGATTTCGGCGCCGAGGGCATCGGCCTGTCGCGCACCGAGCACATGTTCTTCGAGGGTGACCGCATCATCGCCATGCGCGAGATGATCCTGGCCGACACAGAGAAAGAGCGCCGCGCCGCACTGGCCAAGATCCTGCCCATGCTGCGCGCCGACTTTGCCGAGCTCTTCGCCATCATGGCGGCGCGGCCCGTCACCATCCGCCTGCTCGACCCGCCCTTGCACGAGTTCCTGCCGCGCGAGAATGAGGAGATCGAGGCCCTGGCCAAGAGCCTGGGCGTGGAGCTGGGCGGCTTCAAGAAGCGGGTGATGGAATTGCGCGAGCAGAACCCGATGCTCGGCCACCGCGGCGTGCGGCTGCTGCTCTCCTACCCCGAAATCACCGACATGCAGGCGAGAGCCATCTTCGAGGCCGCCGCCAGCGTTCAGGCGCAGACCGGCAAGGCGCCCATTGCCGAAATCATGGTGCCGCTGGTGGCCTCGCGCGGCGAGCTTTCCGCCGTGCGCACCCGCATCGATGCGGTGGCCCGCGACGTGGCCCGCGAAACCGGCCAGAGCTTCACCTATCTCGTCGGCACCATGATCGAGCTGCCGCGCGCTGCCCTGAAGGCCGCCGACATCGCCGAGGTGGCCGAATTCTTCTCCTTCGGCACCAATGACCTGACGCAAACCACCTATGGCATCAGCCGCGATGACTCGGCCCGCTTCATCGGCGAATACACCACCCGCCAGATTTTCCCGCGCGATCCCTTCGTGTCGCTGGATGTGGACGGGGTGGGCGAACTCATCGAAATGGCGGTGGAGCGCGGCCGCAAGGGGCGCAGCGACTTGAAGCTGGGCATTTGCGGCGAACATGGCGGCGACCCGGACTCAATCGCCTTCTTCGAAAGGGCCGGGCTGGACTACATTTCCTGCTCGCCCTTCCGTGTGCCCATCG
>JAGWTZ010000093.1 GCA_028868695.1 Alphaproteobacteria bacterium
GTGGCTTCGGCGCTGGCGGTGTTTTCAATGGTGCGGAAGCCGCGGAACAGGGGCTGGTCGAGCTTGATCGTCAGGTTTTCCTGGGTGCCGGCGGTGTCATTATAGGTGCCGAACAGGGCCGAAGGGCCGGAATAGGTTTCATTGACGCCGGCCGTGCCTTGGGCGTTCACCGTCGGCCGCCAGCCGGACAAGGCCTGCGGCACGGCTTCATCCGTGGCGCGCTGGCCAGCGCGGGAGGCATTGAGCGTGGGATTCTTGCGGTAGGCCTCAATGAGCGCGTCGTTCAGGCTTTCTGCCCGCGCCTCAGCCATACAGGAAACGAAAGCCAAAGCGGCAAGGGCAACGCCCCGCAGACCAGATGAAAAACGCACGTGCCAGACCTCTCTTATATTCGCTAGCGTGAATATGATTTTGCCCTGTGATCCCACATTGGGCAAGCCTCAACACGCTGCGTCCACCTTGCTTTGCACAGGGCGCATGGCACAGAGCCATGCCCTCCACAAACCGGAAATGAAGTCTGCCCACGCGGCCATCAGGCAGCGCCGACTCCCCCACCCCCTATTTCAAACCGATATAGGGTCCACCCGCCAAGAAAGCAAATGTTGCCCTCATGCCCGCCCCAGTCGTTAACAATTTTTAAGAGGCAGTTGCATTTATGCACCATCGCCAGAACTTGCGGAATTTTCCCACAAGCCAAGGCAATGTTCAGCAACCAGTTGTGCAATCAATTTTCATCCCCTATAGAGCGGCGGCTTCTCGGTTCCGTGGCGGAATGGCTACGCAGAGGACTGCAAATCCTTGTATGGGGGTTCGATTCCCTCCGGAACCTCCAATCCCCTTGTTATCATTTCGAGAAGGCTGTTTTCCCCAACGCGGCGGGGGTTGCAAAAAGTGCTTCCATCGCGCGCCGTTCACGGCTATAGCGCGGCCCACATTCCCCGATAGCTCAGTTGGTAGAGCATTCGACTGTTAATCGAATGGTCCCTGGTTCGAGTCCAGGTCGGGGAGCCAGTTTCCAAAAGGCCGGTGCGCAATGCCCGGCCTTTTTTGCTTGTGGTTTGACCTTGCGGGCCGCCTCGGGCAAAACGTCAGCAAGCACCGGAGAGGCCCCATGAATATCCGCCAGAACGTCATCGAAGCCATCGGCAACACGCCGCTGATCAAGTTGAAGAAGGCTTCTGAATTCACTGGCTGCACCATTCTCGGCAAGGCCGAATTCATGAACCCCGGCCAATCGGTCAAGGACCGTGCCGCCCTGTTCATCATCCGCGACGCCGAAAAGCGCGGGCTTTTGCGCCCCGGCGGCACCATCGTGGAAGGCACGGCAGGGAACACCGGCATCGGCCTTGCCGTTGTCGCCAATGCGCTGGGCTACAAGACAGTGATCGTCATTCCCGAAACCCAGGCGCAGGAAAAGAAGGACGCGCTGCGCCAGCTGGGTGCAGAGCTGGTGGAAGTGCCCGCCGTTCCCTACAAGAACCCCAACAACTACGTGAAATATTCCGGCCGCCTTGCCGCCAAGATGGGGGCTGTCTGGGCCAACCAGTTTGACAATACTGCCAACCGTGATGCCCACATCGCCACAACCGCCCCGGAGATCTGGGAACAAACGGGCGGCAAGGTGGATGGATTTGTGGCTGCCGTCGGTTCCGGTGGCACGCTGGCTGGCGTTTCAATGGGCCTCAAGGCCAAGAACAAGAACATCAGGATCGCACTGGCCGACCCGATGGGTGCTGCCCTCTACAGCTTTTACAAGACTGGTGAATTGAAATCCGAAGGCTCTTCCATCACTGAAGGAATCGGCCAGGGCCGCATCACCGCCAATTTGCAGGGCGCGGTGGTTGATGACGCATTCCAGATCGCCGACAGCGAGGCCATTCCCCTCTGCTTTGACCTTCTCCAGCATGAAGGCCTGTGCATGGGCGGCTCGACAGGTGTCAACGTGGCAGGCGCCATTCGCCTCGCCAAGGAGATGGGGCCGGGCCACACCATTGTGACCATCCTCTGCGACTATGGCACGCGCTATGCCTCCAAGCTGTTTAACCCGGCTTTCCTGCGCTCCAAGGATTTGCCGGTGCCGGCCTGGCTTGAGGCCAAATCCACCGCGCCAAAAGTGTTTGAAGAGCAGCCTGCGTGACACGCCTGCTGTTCCGCGAAGATGCCTATCTGCGCGAGGCGGAGGCCACCATCATTGGCCACACCGAACGCGGCGGCATTCTGCTGGATCAAACCATCTTCTACGCTACCGCGGGGGGCCAACCCGGTGATGCCGGGTTGTTTGAAACTGCCGCCGGCCCGCTCACCATCGCCACAACGGTCTACGATGAGGCCAAACGCCCGGTGCATGTTCCAGCCGAAGGCCAAACACTTCCGCAAATCGGTAACCGCGTGAAAATGAGGCTCGATTGGGCCAGCCGCCACCGCAACATGCGCGCCCACACGCTGATGCATTTGTTGTGCTGTTCGGTGCCCTTCCCTGTCACTGGTAGTGCCATCAGCGCCGATGGTGGACGCATTGATTTTGACATTCCCGAAGGCCAGATTCCCGGCAAGACTGAATTGGGCGCACGGATCAACGCGCTGATCACCGCGAATCATCCCGTCAGCTTTGCGGCGATGACCGAGGAAGAACTGGATGCCCGGCCCGAATTGGTGCGCACCATGTTCGTCAAGCCGCCGCGCGGCGCGGGGCTCATCCGCCTTGTGATGATCGGTGAAGGCGGCAGGGTGGATTTGCAGCCCTGTGGCGGCACCCATGTGAACGCCACGGGCGAAATCGGCCCCATCGCCGTTTCAAAGATCGAGAACAAGGGCAAGATCAACCGCCGCATCAGGGTGACTTTCGCATGAGCAATCTTGTTTCAACCGAATGGCTGGCCGCCAATCTCAACAATGCCGTGGTGCTTGACGCCACCTGGCATTTGCCCACGCTGAAGCGCAACGCATTTGAGGAATTTGTGGCCGCGCATATTTCCGGCGCAAAGTTCTTTGATCTCGACAAGACCTCGGACCATGCAACCTCCCTGCCCCACATGCTGCCCCGCGCCGAGGCCTTCGCCGTGGCCATGGGCGCGCTGGGGATTGGCGATGACACCCATGTGGTTGCCTATGATTCCTACGGCCTATTCTCTGCAGCCCGCTGCTGGTGGATGTTCAAGGTCTTCGGCCATGAAAAGGTCTCGGTCCTGGATGGCGGCCTCAGAAAATGGCAGGCCGAAGGCCGCCCCGTTGAAAGCGGCGCACCCGGCCCAGCCAGCGTGCAGAATTTCACCGCCCATCTGAATGCAGGCATGGTGCGCTCACTCACCGAAGTGGCAGCAGGCCAGGCCCGCGTGATCGACGCGCGTTCGCCCACGCGCTTTCGCGGCGAAGAGCCGGAGCCGCGCCCCGGCGTAAAACCCGGCCATATGCCCGGTGCCGCCAACCTGCACTATGCAAAACTCGTGGCTGCTGATGGAACACTGCTGCCAAAGGCCAGGCTTGCGGCCGCCTTCGAGGAAGCAGGCGCGGACATCAGGCAACCGCTCATCACATCTTGCGGCTCTGGCGTCACCGCCGCCATCCTGTCGCTGGCTTTGACGGAATTGGGCGCGCCCGCGCACGCCCTCTACGACGGCTCCTGGGCCGAATGGGGCGCCAGCGATCAGGCGATTGTGGCGGGGGCCTAAACGGCAGAACGCCGCAACCATTCTGCCAAATGGTGTTCATCTATTTCGCTGCCTGCGAGGCCTATGATCATCGCCACAATTTCAGCCTCAACAAACTCCACAGAAATTCCGTTGAGCGCGAGAGATGCAATCGCCGCCAAGGTGCCAGTGCGTTTGTTTCCGTCAATGAAAGGGTGATTTTTGACGATGCCCGCGCAATAAACGGCAGCAATGCGAAAAACATCGGCATCGGGTTCATAGGCACGGACGTTTTCAGGCCGCGCCAAAGCGCTGTCCAACAGCCCGGCATCACGCAATCCATCAGCACCACCAAACCGCACCAATGATTCACGATGGAATATTTCCACCATGCCAAGGCTAAGCCATTTCATGATGGACTATTCCGCCAGCTTTTTCATCGCATTGGGATATTTACGCATAAAATTGCGCGCCGCCTCGACAGCCGTTTCAAAGTCGCTGTCATAGGGTGTGATTTCAAAACCACGCGGCGTGCGCACGGCAAAAACCTTGTCCCCCTCGCCAAGGCCCAAATCCTTGGCAAGTTCAGAAACTGTAAGAGTGAGCGAATTGCCCACTTTGCGGAGAACCAATGGCTTGTTCATAGCATTATTGTATACACAAACGTATAATTATACAAGTGTATAATCACCGTACCGGGGGAGCATAGAGAATGCCGCCGTCATTCCATGCGGCGTTCAGCCCGCGCGCAATGCCCAGCAACGTGGCCTTGCCGAGATTGCGCTCGAACACCTCGCCATAATTGCCCACCGCCTTGAGCGCCCGCAGCGCCCAGTCATTGTCCAGCCCCATGTCTGTGCCGAAACTGCCCTCAGCGCCCAGCAGGCGGCGCAATTCAGGCCTTGGGTCATTGGCCTTCATGTCATCGGCGGTCTTGGCCTTGACACCCAGTTCCTCGCCATTGATCAGCGCGAACAGCACCCAGCGGG
>JAGWTZ010000057.1 GCA_028868695.1 Alphaproteobacteria bacterium
CTGAACGGTTTTGCATCTGCGCCTGTTGAAAGAAAGACCAATGCTTGCGCATTGGCCCTCATCCGCCCTTCGGGCACCTTCCCCCGGAGGGGGAAGGGTGGGGAGGGACGCTGGGGTTTGCCCGTTGAATGTCTGAGCCCATCGCCCCTCAGCCGCTTGCGCGGCAGCTCCCCCTCCGGGGAGCATAAAGGGGAGAAGCCTAGCCTGCCAGATAGGCCTTCACGGTGGCTTCGGCGCCGCTTTTCCAGATGGCATTGAGGTAGCTGGCGAAAAGCTTTTGCATTTCAGGATGCTTGCCGACATCGCCATAGATCTCGGCCATGTCCAGCCAATGCTGCGGGTTGTCCTTGGCCTGCCTGGCGCGGGCCTGCAGCACATCCCAGTTCGGGTCATTGGGCTCGATCACCTTGCCGCTGTCGGTCGTGCCGAAGCAGTAGCGGCACCACAGGGCCGATTCCAGCGCGAGGCCGTTGATGCTCTTGCCTTCTTTCAGGCGGTCGGCAATCGGCGGCACGATGAATTTGGGCTGGCGGTTGGAGCCATCGAGGCAGAGGCGGCGCACGGTGTCGCCGATCTTGGGGTTGGAGAAGCGGCGGTCAATGAGTTTCTGGTATTCCACCAGATCGGTGCCGGGCACAGGGTGAACCGTGGGGCGGATTTCCTCATCGGTGACCTTCTTGAGATAGGCCTTGATGAGCGGGGTTTCCATGGCCTCATGCACGAAATGGATATCCATCAGCCCGCCGATATAGGCGATGACCGCATGGCCGCCATTGAGGATGCGGATCTTCATGTATTCCCAGGGCGTCACATCTTTCACAAATTGCGCGCCGACCTTTTCCCATTGCGGGCGGCCCAGGGGGAAATTGTCTTCCACCACCCATTGCTTGAACTCTTCGCAGAACACCGGCCAGGCATCCTCGACGCCGAATTGCTCGGCCGCCATCTTGCGCTCGCGGTCTCCCGTGGCGGGGGTGATGCGGTCCACCATCGCATTGGGGAAGGCGACGTTCTTCTCGATCCATTCGGCCAGCGCCTTGTCCGACAGCTTTGCAAGACCGACGACGGCATTGCGGGTGACCACGCCGTTGTGCGGCACGTTATCACACGACATCACCGTGAAAGGCGGCAGGCCCTTTTCCTTGCGCGCCTTGAGGCCGGCGACAATGAAGCCGAAAACCGTGGCGGGATCGGCCGGGTTGGCGCCATCACGGGCGATCGCCGGGCTGGCGGGATCAAACTTCTGGGTGGCGGGATCAATGAAATAGCCGCCCTCGGTGATGGTCATCGAGACGATGCGGATGGCAGGATCAGCCAGCCTTGCGAGCATGGCCTTCTTGTCTGAGGGCGCAATGAAATCAATGAGCGCGCCGGTGACATGGGCGGTGGAGAGATCATTGTCCTGTTCCACCACTGTGGTGAGATAATCCTGCGCGGCCAAGGTGGCGCGCACCTTCTCGTCAAAGGACATGACACCGGCACCGACCAGCGCCCAATCCTGGTTCAGGCCCTTGTTGAACAGGTCATCAAGATAAACCGCCAGATGGGCGCGGTGAAAATTGCCGACGCCGAAATGCAGGATGCCGGGCTTCAGGCTTTCGCGCTTGTAGGTTGGGACGCGCAGTTTCCTGCCCAGTTCCGGCAGGTTGGCAAGCGACAGTTTGGTCATGATCGGAACTCCTCGAATCTACAAAAGCGAAATGGCGCGGCTGGCCAGCGCCATCACTGGCGCGTTGGTGTTGCCGGAGGGAATGAAAGGCATGGCGGAAGCATCAATGACGCGCAGGCCGGAAACGCCGTTGACGCGCAAATCCTCATCCAGCACGGCGAGCTTGTCCCTGGGTTTGCCCATGCGGGCCGTTCCCACCGGGTGCCAATTGGTTTTGACCGAGCGGCGGCAATGTTCTTCCAGCGCGGCAGTGCTGGTGGCATCCTTGCCGGGCAGAAGCTCCATGGCGATGCGGTCTGCCAGCGGGCGCTGCTTCAGGATTTCGCGGGCGAATTTCAGGCCGGCCACTTCAAGGCGCAAATCCTCGGCCTCGGCGAGATAGTTGTTGTCGACGACCGGCTTGGCGAAGGGATCAGCCGAGCGCAGGCGCACCGTGCCGCGCGATTGCGGGCGCAGCAGGCAGGCATTGATGGTGACGCCATCCTGCGGGCTGACGTTCTTTACATCGGCATCGAGATAGACGGTGGGCACGCAATACATTTTCAGGATGGGGCGCTTGCCGCCATCGGGGTTGACATAGGCGCAGGCCTCAACGCCGACGCTGGCCACGGGGCCGGACTTGAACAGCAGATATTGCAGGCCGTTCTTCAGCGCCTTCAGGCCCTTGTCTTCGCCGTAATAGCCATAGTGGCCATTGCTGGCGGCGACCACGGGCACCTCATGATGGTCCTGCAGGTTTTCACCCACGCCGGGGAGATCAACCTTGGTGGCGATGCCATGCGCCTTCAACTGCGCGGCGGGGCCGAGGCCCGAGAGCATCAGCAGCTTCGGCGTGTTGTAGCAGCCGGCGGCGAGCAGCACCTCGGCATCGCAGCGCGCCTCACGGGTTTGGCCCATGCGCTGATAGCGCACGCCAATGGCGCGGCCGCGTTCAATGATGATTTCACCCACATGGGCCTCGCACTCAATGGTGAGGCGGGGATCATTCATCACCTGGGCGAGGAAGGCATCCACACCGTTCCAGCGGCGGCGGGCGCGGGTGGTGTACTGCATGGTGCCGACACCGGCCTGGCTGGCGCCATTGAAATCCGGGTTATAGGGCACGCCCAGGCCTTGCGCGGCGAGGACATAATCCTCCGTGAGCTGACATTTTGCGCCAGTTCCCGAAACATGAAGTGAACCCTCAACTCCATGCCATAAATCATTGAATTCATGGTTATATTCCATGGCGCGGAAATGCTTCAGCATTTCGGCATAGGCCCATTTGCCCTTGGAGCCGAGGAACTTGTCCCAGCCATCATAATCCTCGGCCTGGCCGCGGGTGTAGACCATGGCGTTGACGGAAGAGCCGCCGCCCAAAATGTTGGCCTGGCCGACTTTCGGGGCGCGGCCATTGAGGTGCTTCTGCGGCACGGGCTCATGCAGCTCCACCACATCGCTGCCGGCGATGCCCTTCATCCAGGCGGCGGGCATGGGCAAGAGAAAGCGCGAAAGGCCCGAGGCCCGGGCGGGGCCGCGCTCCAGCAGCAACACGCGCGCCTGCTTTTCCTTCACCAAGGCCCGCGCCGCAACGCAAGCCGCAGAGCCGCCGCCGATGATGATATAATCATAGCCTGCCATCACACATCACCGGATGGCCCGGCCCTCCTTGTTGAAGCGGTGGATGCGGTCTTTCTCCGGCGTCATCCACAGCTTGGTGCCGGGGCCGAAGTTGCTTTCGCCCGAGGCGCGCACCGTGAGCTGGCCGCGGGCGCCGCCATCAATGTGCAGGAAGGTGTCGGAACCCAGATGCTCGGCCAGCTTGACCGTGCCCTGCCAATCGCCCTTCTTGTCGGAAAGCGCGATGTGCTCGGGGCGCACGCCGATGGTGTTGCCCTCGACGAAGTTCATCTTGGGCGAGCCGATGAAGCCCGCCACGAAGAGCGAGTTGGGCTTGTTGTAAAGCTCCAAGGGCGAGCCCACCTGCTCGATGTGGCCGCGGTTCAACACCACGATGCGGTCTGCCATGGTCATGGCTTCCACCTGGTCGTGGGTGACGTAGATCATGGTGGCCTTCATGTCCTCATGCATCTGCATGATCTCGACGCGCATGTTGACGCGCAGTGCCGCATCAAGGTTTGACAGCGGCTCATCAAACAGGAAGGCGGTGGGCTCACGCACGATGGCGCGGCCGATGGCGACGCGCTGGCGCTGGCCGCCGGAAAGCTGGCGGGGCTTGCGCTCCAGATAATCGGTGAGATTCAGCTTGGCGGCCGCCTTGGACACGGCAGCGTCGATCTCGCCCTGCGGCACCTTGTGCATCTTGAGCGGGAAGGCGATGTTGTCGCGCACACTCATGTGCGGATAGAGGGCATAGGACTGGAACACCATGGCCAGCCCGCGCTCGGACGGCGGGGCTTCGGTCACATCCTTGCCGTCAATGCTGATCGAGCCGGAGGTGACATCCTCGAGGCCGGCGATGAGGCGCAGCAAGGTGGACTTGCCGCAGCCCGAGGGGCCGACGAAGACGATGAACTCGCCTTCCCTGATTTCGAGATCGGCGCCCGGGATGATGACGGCATCGCCAAAGGCCTTGCGGACTTGCTTGAGAGTAATCGTGCCCATGTTATTTCACCGCTCCGAATGTGAGACCACGCACAAGCTGGCGCTGCGAGAACCAGCCAACGATCAGGATTGGCACAATGGCCATGAGGGAAGCCGCAGAAAGCTTGGCCCAGAACTGCCCTTCGGGGCTGGAATATTCCGAGATCATGAAGCTCAGGGGGGCGGCATATTTGTTGGTGAGGTTGAGGGTCCAGAACGCCTCGTTCCAGGCCAGGATGAGATTGAGCAGGCAGGTGGAGACAATGCCGGGCACGGCCATGGGCATCAGCACCTTGGTCAGCTCATTCCACACGGATGCGCCATCCATGCGGCTGGCTTCCAAAATCTCGCCGGGGATTTCCTTGAAGTAGGTGTAGAGCATCCAGATGATGATCGGCAGGTTCAAGAGCATCATCAACGGCACCATGCCCCAGAAGCTATCGATCAGGTTCCATTCGGTGAGGTCAACCCAGCCCCAATCCTTGAAGACCAGGCCGTTGCGGTTGAAGATCAGGTAGATGGGGATCAGCGCGCCGGCGGGCGGCATCATCTTGGTTGAAAGCATCCACAGCAGCGCATCGGTGGTGTTGCGGCTGAAGACCCAGAGGGTGACAGGCAGGGTGACGATCACCAGCGCGACAAAGCCAATGACGGCGTGGTTGGTGAGATCCCAGTTCATGGCATAGAGCACGAGGCCCACGATGAAGGCCGTGCCGAAAATGGTGGCCAGCCAGCGTTTGCCGCTCCAGGCGATGGACGGCTTCTGCACCGGCGCAAAGGCCATGGACCAGGCGGCGGGAATGGCGAAGGCCAGGCCCAGCAGGGTGGAGAGCAGTGCTATGATGATGGTGTTGCGGATATAGAGGCCGTAGTTCGAGCGGTCCTGGACGATGCCGAAGTTCTCAAGCGTCCAAGGCGTGGAAAGCCAGTTCTGCGGCAGGGTGTAGGCGTCGCTTTCAGTTTTGAAGGCCGCCACGGCCGTCCAGAAAATCGGAAAGAACATGGCCAGGCCAATGGCCCAGGCGAGAATGGTGACGATGATCTTCTTGTTGGTGGATTGCTTGCGGGCCATGGCTCAAGCCTCCAGGTTCTTGCCGACGATGCGGACGAGGAAGTAGGACACGAGATTGGCAAGCACCACGGCGATCAGGCCGCCGGCCGCCGCCTCGCCGATGTCGTTGGCGTCATTGAGCTGCGAGAACACGAGGTAGGTGAGGTTGCCGGCAAAGCCGCCCGCCGATGTCACCTTGATTTCGGCGAAGATGTTGAGGAGGAAGATGGTCTCGATCAGGATGACCACGGTGATCGGCCGCGAAAGATGCGGCAGCACGATGTAGCGGAAATAGGCGATGGCCCCTGCCCCATCCATCTCGGAGGCATCCTTCTGCTCTTCATCGAGGGATTGCAGCGCGGTGAGCAGGATGAGCGTGGCATAGGGCAGCCACTGCCAAGACACGATGATGATGACCGACAGCAGCGGCACGCTGGCGAACCAATCCAAGGGCTGCTCGGCGCCGAAGAATTTCTGGATGGCGGCGAAGAGGCCGAAAACCGGATGCATGATCAGGTTTTTCCACACCAGCGACGAGACGGTGGGCATGATGAAGAAGGGCGAGATCATCAGGATGCGGACAATGCCGCGGCCCCAGAAGGGCTGGTCCAGCAGCAGGGCGAGGAACACGCCGCCCACCACGGAAATGACGAGCGTGAAGAACACCAGGAGGATGGTGTTGATCAGGTCCTTCAGGAAATAGGGATCGCTGAAGAAATAATAGAAATTGCTGAGGCCCATCCAGCCGGTGTTGTCGTTCTGGAGATTGTAGCGCAGGAACGAGAAATAGATGGCGATGGCCAGCGGCACGAAGGCCCAGCCGGCCAAAACGGCGAGCGAGGGGGCCAGCGCCCATTTTCCGAGACTTTGCGAGTGGCTTGTTGCCATGTGACCAACCCCCTTGCGCAGAAATTATAGGCCGCCCGCATGCCCATCATGGGCACAGGCGTTCATTCAGGTTCCGGCTTTCGGCGGAACGACGCAACACGTTTTTTGAAAATATCCGTCACTCCCATGCACCCGGCGCACAGGTTGTGCCGCGCCGCAAATGCCGCGCATGGAAGTGACGTGGGAGGAAAAGTGGGGCGGCAGCCTTTTGGGCCGCCGCCCAAGATCAAGTGATTACTTGATGTAGCCAGCCTTGGTCATCACCTGGGTGGTGTAGTCCTGGGCCTGCTTCAGGGCATCTTCCGGCTTGGTCTGGCCAGCCAGGGCAGCCGAGAAGAGCTCACCCACCTTGGTGGCGGCATCGGCAAATTCCGGGATCGAGGCAAACTGCACGCCAGTGTAGGGCACGGGCTTCACGGTCGGCTTGGTCGGATCAGCCGAGTTCATGGAGTCCAGCGTCATCTTGGCGAAGGGCAGCTTGGCATATTCCGGATTGGCGTAGAGCGAGATGCGGGTGCCCGGAGGAATCTGGGCCACGCCATCCTGCTTGGCAATCAGGTCTTCATAGTGCTTGGAGGTGGCCCAGCCGATGAACTTCTGGGCGGCATCGTTCTTCTTGGTGCCGGCCGGAATGGCGAGAGCCCAGGCCCACAGCCAGTTCGAACGCTTGCCGAGGCCCTTGTCCGGGGCCAGCGCATAGCCAACCTTGTCGGCAACCTGCGAGGCCTTCGGGTCAGACACGAACTTGGCGGCGACGGTGGCGTCAATCCACATGCCGCACTTGCCGGACTGGAAGAGAGCCAAGTTTTCCGAGAAGCCGTTTCCGCTCGCACCCTGCGGGCCCGATTCCTTCATCATGTCGAGGTAGAAGTTCAGCGTGTCCTTCCACTCGGGCTGGTCAAACTGCGGATGCCACTTTTCATCAAACCAGCGGGCGCCGAAGGAGTTGGACATGGCGGTCAGGAAGGCCATGTTTTCGCCCCAGCCGGCCTTGCCGCGGAGGCAGATGCCGTTGATGCCAGCGGCACGGTCGGTCATCTTCTTGGCAGCGTCACGCACGAAATCCCAGGTCGGGGCATCCGGCATCTTGAGGCCAGCCTTTTCCATCAGGTCGGTGCGGTACATGATGTAGGAGCTTTCGCCGTAGAAGGGCGCGGCATAGAGCTTGCCATTGGCGGAAAGGCCGCCCACGTCGGCGGGCAGGAAGTCCTTCGGATCATCGAGGGCGGTGAGTTCGTTCAGCCAGCCCTTGGCGCCCCAAATCGGCGTTTCATACATGCCGATGGTCAGAACGTCATACTGGCCGCCCTTGGTGGTGATGTCCTTCGTCACCTTCTGGCGGAGATCGTTTTCTTCCAGCGTCACCCAGTTCAGCTTGATGCCGGGGTTGGCCTTGGTGAAGTCGTCCGTCATCTTCTGCATGGTGATCATGTCGCCGTTGTTCACGGTGGCGATGGTCAGCGTCACGTCATCAGCCAGGGCCGTGCCGGACAGCAGGGCCAGGGCAAAGGCGCCAAGAGCGCCAGTCATCATCTTCTTCATGAATTCCTCCCAATGGATGTGAGCTTTTGCTCACTCAGCGGGCAGATGTTCACTACGAGGCAAGGCAAAGGTCAAGACTGAATCTGTGCTGCGTTGCGTCAATTCTATTTTTGCAGAAGCGAAGCGGCCATTGTTTCGTTGGTGATCAGGCCGTTGATGAGCTTGCCGGCCAGGGCGCCGCGGATGGCCTTGTGGCGGGCCGGTGCCATGGAAACGCCGATCATGCGGCGCTTGGCGGGCTTCTGCAGCGGCACGCTGAGCACCCTGTCATTGGTGAGTCCGTCAATCAGGTCACCATTGGCATCGAAGGCCCAGCCGGCGATTTCACCCACCGCCCCGGCGCGCACCAGTGAGCGCACTTCCTCGGGCCGCATGAAGCCATCGCGCAGCACGGCGGCCTCGTTGTCCACCGTGCCGATGCCGACAAAGGTGACATCGGCCTGCTCGGCCAATTCAGCAATGTTGCGGATGGATTTCTGGGCCAGCAGGAGATTGCGCTCCGGCACTGTGGTGGCCATCAGCGGCAGGGGCATGGGATAATGGGGGGCGCGGACACGGTCTCCGATGCGGCTGGCGACATCGAAAATGGTGGCCGAACCATCGGGCGCGATGTTGCCGACGATGGCGACGATCTTGTGCTGCGGGCAATCCATGGGGCTGACCTGCTCGGCCATGGCGCGCAGGGTGCGGCCGGTGCCGACGGCGGCGATCACCGGATGCTGGGAATCAAGGCAACGCTCCAGCTCGCCTGCCGCGGCTTCAGCTATGCCCAGCGTGTCGGAGGAGGATTGCGGATCGGCGGGAACCACCTCGCAGGTTTCCAGGCCGAATTTGCCGCGCAGGCGGTTGGCCAGTTCGAGGCAATTGCCGAGCGGGTGATCCAGGCGCACCTTGATCAGGCGCTCTGTCACCGACAGCGAGACAAGGCGCTGGGCCGTGGCGCGCGAGATGCCGAGCTTTTTGGCGATCTCATCCTGGGTGTTGCCGGCAATGTAATACAGCCAGCCGGCGCGGGCGGCGTCATCCAGGCGGTCGGTCTCGGGTTCAGGTTTGCGGCTCACGTGGCTAATCCAAGTTCGCGGAATGCATCATGCAGGGCGGGCATGGAGTCAAGGGTGCGGTGCGGGCGCACGTCTTCCGGCGGGGCGGCCATGCCCTGCATGTGGGCGCCGCCAATGAAGTGCCAGACCTGCATGCCCGCCGCCAGGCCGGCGCGCAGGCCCATTTCCGAATCCTCGATCACCAGGCAGCTTTCCGGCGTGGCGTTCATGGCCGCGGCGGCATGCAGCATCAGATCCGGCGCGGGCTTGCCATTGGCGACCATCGAGGCCGTGTACATGCGGCCCTCGAAATAAGGCCCCAGGCCGGTTTCGGCCATGGACACGGCCAGGCGCGGCGGGCTTGAACTGGTGGCCAGGCAAAAGGGCGCGCGCATCGCATCCAGCACGGCGCGCACGCCGGGCATGGCGGGCAGGTTGCCCTTCATGCGCGCCAGCAGGCGGGCGCGGTAATTCATGTTGAAATCCGCAGGAAAGCCCCTGCCCCAGCGCTTTTCGGCGCGGGCTGAGGCGGTGGCGAAGCTGCGGCCAAGGAAATCACTGCGGAAGATTTCCGGCGTGATCGCAAAGCCCACTTCGGCCGCCATTTCGGTGAGCACGGCGGCGCTGAGCATTTCGCTGTCGATCAGGACGCCATCGCAATCGAAAATGACGAGATCAATTTTTCTTCTTGGCTGCGAATGCGGCAAGGCCGGCCCTCAGTTCTGCGCTGTGGGCCGCGGCTATACCACCCAAGGCCTCCAGCGCGCGAGGGGCATCTTCACCATCGGCGGCGTTGATCATCAGCTTGGCGGCGGCGGTGGCCAAGGCAGAACGCGCGGCGATGCTTGTGGCCATGGCACGGGCGGCGGCCAGGCCTTGCCCCTTCGGCACCACCTTGTCGCACAAGCCCAGCCGCTCAGCCTCGGCGGCCAGGACACTTTCGCCCGCCAGCGACAGGCGGCGCACGGTTTGCGCACCAAAGCGGGCCACGGCGCGCTGCGTGCCTGACCAGCCGGGAATGATGCCCAGCCCGGTTTCCGGCAGGCTGAATTTCACATGGTCCTCGGCGATGCGGAAATCGGCGCAGGCGGCGAGTTCCAGCCCGCCACCCATGGCCGCGCCATTGAGGGCGGCAATGAGCGGCACGCGCAGCCTTGCCAGCGCATCAAAGGCGCGGTGGCCGACGCGCACCCATTGCAGGCCGAAATCCTCCGGCGCTTCGGCGGACCAGGCGGCGATATCCCCGCCGGCGCAGAAGGCTTTCTCGCCTGCGCCCGTGAGGATGGCCACCCTAATGGCGGCATCCTGATCCACTGCAAGCGCAGCCCGTTCCAACGCGAGGATCATTGGCTTGTCCAGCGCGTTGAGCTTTTCCGGGCGGTTCAGGGTGATGAAGGCCACGGCCCCTTCAATGTGCAGGCTGATGCGGGCATCTGCGGTTTCAACCATGGACAACGCCTCCCAGTTTTTCCGGCGCGAACAGCCCCGCCGCCATGGGCTTCAGCTCCGGGGACACCACCAGCGGGAATTCGCTTTGATCGAGAATATGCTCCTGCAGCGAGACGCCGGGGGCAATTTCGGTGATGGTGATGCCTTGCGGCGTGAGCTTCATCACGCAGCGTTCTGTGATGTAGGTGACATCCTGCCCCTGGGCCAGCCCGCGGCGGCCGGAGAAGGTGACTTCCTCGCAGGCCTTGACCAGCTTCTTCACCTTGCCTTCCTTGCCGATGCGCAGCTTGCCATCCGCCACTTCCATCTTGGCGCCGGCGTTGAAGTAACCGGAATAGACGATCTTGCGGGCGCGCGCCGTGATGTCGACAAAGCCGCCGGCACCCGCCGTGACATGCGGCCTGGCGCCGAGCTTGTGGACATTGACGCTGCCATTTTCGCTGATCTGCAGGAAGGAGAGCAGCGAGCAATCAAAGCCGCCGGCCTGAAAGTAAGTGAACTGGTGCGGGCTGGCGACAATGGCCTCGGCGTTTGATGAGCAGCCGAACTGGAATTCCAGCAGCGGGATGCCGCCCACGGCGCCCTGCTCGATCACCCAGGTGCAGGCGCCATGCTCACCCTCTTCCAGCAGGATGCGCGGCACATTGGCGGAAACGCCGAAGCCCAGGTTCACGGCCCAGCCGCGCTGCAACTCCTGCGCCACGCGCCGCGCGATGACCTTGCCGACGCCAAAATCCATCAGCGCGAAATCAGACAGGGGCTTGCGCAGCTCGCCGCTGATGGCGGGATCATAGGGTGTCTGGGTTGTCTGCCACTGGTCCGGCGCCTCGACGATATAGTCGATCAGCATGCCCGGCACGCGCACATGATGCATGGGGATCGTGTCATTCTCCACAATGCGCTTCACCTGGGCGATGACAATGCCGCCATTGTTGTGGGCGGCGAGGGCCACTTCCATGGCGCCGAGGTAGGCCCCTTCCTGCTCAAACGAAAGATTGCCGCGCCTGTCGGAAATGCTGGCGCGGATGATGGCCACTTGCGGGGTGATGGCGGGGAAATAGAGCCATTCCTCGCCCTCGAAGGTGACGCGCTTGACGATGGGCGCGGCGGCGGCCCTGGCGTTCATGGCGCAGCCCTGGTGGGCGGGATCAACGAAGGTGTCCATGCCCACCTTGGTGAGGGTGCCGGGGCGCTTGGCGGCGGCCTCGCGCAGCATGTCAAAAACGATGCCGGAGGGCACGTTATAGGCAGGGATTTCATTGGCGATCACCCGCTGCCAGATGTGTGGCGGATCGGCCGTTGAGGGGCCCGAGGGGTAAGAGCCACCGATGATGCGGGCGATCTGGCCCTTGTTGACGGAGAGATGCTCCACGCCCTTGACGCCATAGAAATCCCCAGCCGCGATGGGGTGGATCATGGTGAGGCTGCCGGGTGCGCCGGTTTTGGCGAAGCGCTCACCCAGCGCTTTCAGCGTGGCATCGGGGCAGCACAGGCCGGAGGAGGAATTGACGGCGACAATGGCCCCATCCCGGATGTGGGAGACGGCTTCGGCGGCAGAGACGATCTTGGGCATCAGTGATTTCCACGAATGAGGTCAGCGGCCTTTTCGGCCATGGCTATGGTGGGGGCGTTGGTGTTGGAAGAGACGACGCGCGGCATGATGGATGAGTCACACACGCGCAGGCCATCCAGCCCGCGCACGCGGCAGGCGGTATCCACCACCGCCATTTCATCGCGCGCCGCACCCATCTTGCAGGTGCCCACCGGATGGTAGGACGAGCGGGCGGAGGCGCGCGCCATTTCAACGTAATCCTGCCTGGTCTTGCAGGCGGGGCCGGGGAAATGCTCGGCCGCCACGAACTTGCTCATGGAGCGCGAGCGGCCCACTTCCTGGGTGATCTTGATGGCTTCGATGTGCCGCTCGAGATCATAGGGTTCGGCGAAGGAGTTGGGGTCCACCACCGGGGCATCGGCGGGGTTGGCCGAGCGCAGGGTGACGGAACCGCGCGAGCGCGGCCGCGTGAAATAGGAATTGCAGGTGGCCCCATTGCCGCCCGGCACATCGCCCACGCCCTTTTCCACGCCCGCACCGGCGAGGAAATGGAATTGGAGATCGGGGGTTTTCTCCTCAGCCTTGTTGCCCCACCAGAAGGCCCCGGCCTCAACAATGTTGGAGGCGACAGGGCCTGTGCCGAACAAATAATACTGCACGCCGGCGGCGATCATCCAATGGGTTTTCTTGTATTTGTCATAGGAGTGCGGGCCGTTCAGCACCCAGGTGACATCGGTGGAGAAATGGTCATGGAAGTTCTGGCCCACGCCGGGCAGCGCATGGGAGACGGAAATGCCTTTTTCCTTCAGATGCGCGGCAGGGCCAATGCCTGAGAGCATCAGCAACTTGGGCGAGCCGATGGCCCCGGCAGTGATGATCACTTCGCGTTCGGCGCGCAGCTCTTTCAGCTGGCCGCCGTCGATGATCTCCACGCCCGTGGCGCGGCCTGCGGTGATGAGAATGCGCTTCACCATCACGCCTGTGCGGGTGGTGAGGTTGGGGCGCTTCTGGGCGGGCTTCAAATAGGCGGTGACGGCGGAGCAGCGCTTGCCGCGGCGCGTGGTGGTTTGATAGAAACCCGCGCCTTCCTGCCTGCCGGAATTGAAGTCCGGGTTGAAGGGCATGCCGATATCCATGCAGCCCTGCACATAGGCCTGGCTGACCACATTGGGCACGATGTCAGAAACAGTGAGCGGGCCATCGACGCCATGGTCACGCCCGCCAAGGCGGGTGTTGCCTTCCGACTTCACCAGATAGGGCTGCATTTCCTTGGCGGACCAGCCCTTGCAGCCGTAATCCTTGGCCCAGGAGTCATAATCCTCGGGGCAGCCGCGGGTGTAGATCTCGGCATTGATGGAAGAACCGCCGCCAAGAACCCTCGCCTGCGGATAGACGGCCACGCGGTTGTTGGCATGGCGCATGGGCGCGGTTTCATAGCCCCAGGTGAGGGGGCCTGCCGTCATCTTGGCGAAGCCCACGGGCATGTGGATGTAGGGGTCGGTGTCCCTGGGGCCGGCTTCCAGCAGCAGCACTTTCGCCTCGGGCATTTCCGAAAGCCTGGCGGCCAGGACGCAGCCGGCCGAGCCGCCGCCAACGATGATGTAGTCATACATGCTTTGCAAATCCCTTGCGCTTTCCCGGCAGATGGCGCTAGTATAAATAACTATCTGGTTATTTCAAGCAGCACATTGAGGCATGGCCCGCAAACCGCAGACCCGCAACCCGGAGCAGACCAAGGCACGCATTTTGAAGGCGGCGCGGGATGAATTCGCCCTCAAGGGATTGGGGGGCGCGCGGGTGGACGTGATCTCGCGCCGGGCGGGCATCCAGAAGCGGATGATGTATCACTATTTCGGCAACAAGGAGGCCTTGTTCCAGATCGTCATCGAGCACGAATACACGCGCTTCCGCGAGGCAGAGGCGGCGCTGGAGATTGAACGGCAAGACCCGGTTGAGGCGCTGAAAAAGCTGGTGGCCTTCACCTGGGATTACTACATCGCGCACCCGGAATTCATCACGCTGGTCAATTCGGAAAACCTGCACAAGGCGCGGCATCTCAAGGCTTCCAGCGTGCTGCGGCCAGTGAATGAAACCTTTGTGGACAGGATGCGCGCGCTCTTGAAGCGCGGCGAGGCCAGCGGGCAATTCCGCAAGGGGGTGGACGCCGTGCAGCTGCTGATCACGCTTTCGGGCGTCAATTACCATTATCTCACCAATCAATTCACTGGCGAGATTGTCTATGGCCGCAAGCTGATGACCAAGGCGGCGCGCGATGAGCGGCTGGCTTTCAATATCGAGACGATCCTGCGGCTTGTCTGCAAAGAGGGAGTGATGTGATGGGCGTTGCTTTTGTCACCGGCGCACAGCGCGGCATGGGCCGGGCGATTGCCCTTTCGCTGGCGGCGGAAGGCTTTGACGTGGCAGCGGTGGACCTGCAAATCAACGCCGCGCTGGAAGACACAGTGGCGGAAATCCGCGCCAAGGGCGTGAAAGGCGTGGCGGTGGCCTGCAACATTGCCGACCTTTCGGCGCATCAGCCGGCGATTGACGCCGCACAAGAAGCCCTTGGCCCAATGACAACGCTGGTGAACAATGCCGGGGTTTCGGTGAAAGTGCGCGGCGACCTGCTGGAGGTTTCGCCCGAGAGCTATGACTTCTGCCAGAGCGTGAACACGCGCGGCACGTTCTTTCTGACGCAAGCCTTTGCGCGGCGGCTGCGCGAGACGATCACGCCCTGCCACCGCTCAATCATCACAATCACTTCGGCCAATGCCACGGCGGTTTCTGTGGCGCGCGGGGAATATTGCATCTCCAAGGCCGGGGCCTCGATGATGTCCAAGCTGTTTGCGGCGAGGCTGTCGGATGAGGACATAGGGGTTTATGAAATCCAGCCCGGCTTCATCGACACCGAGATGGTGGCCCCCTCCAAGGCCAAATATGACGCGCTGATCGCCGGGGGGCTGACGGTGATCAAGCGGTTCGGCACGCCAGGTGAAGTGGGGCGCATTGCCACCACGCTGGCCTGCGGGCTTTTGCCCTACACGTCCGGCCAGGCCATACAGGCCGATGGCGGCCTTCTCACAGTGAGGTATTGACATGAAAATCGCCTTGCCCACGCCTAAAGGCCGGATGGAGGATTTCAGGCTATCGACCACGCCGCTGACAGTGAAAAAGCCAAAGGCGCCGTTCAACCGCGTGGCCTTCGCCGCCGCCCATGTGGTGGCCGACCCGCTGCGCGACGGGGCGATTGACTGGAAGGGCACGCTGGCCTACCGCCGCCACCTGTTGAAGCAGGGCTTCGGCATTGCCGAGGCGATGGACACCTCGCAGCGCGGCATGGGCCTTTCCTGGCCGCAGGCGCTGGAGCTGGTGCAGCACTCCCTGGAAGACGCGGGCGAGGCGGCGGACAAGATCTATTCCGGCTGCGGCACAGACCATCTGGCGCCGGCCGATGCGCGCAATCTTGATGACGTGATCCGCGCCTATGAAACGCAGATGGAGGCCATTCAAAAGCTGGGCGGGCGGATCATCCTGATGGCCAGCCGGGCGCTGGTGAAAGTGGCGCAGACGCCGGATGACTATCTCAAGGTTTATGCCCGCGTGCTTGCGCAGGCCGATCATCCGGTGATCCTGCACTGGCTGGGCGAGATGTTTGACCCCGCACTGGCGGGCTATTGGGCGGGCGGCAGCTTCATGATGAACATGGAAACCTGCCTTGCCATGATCAACGCCAATGTGGCCAAGGTCGACGGCATCAAGATTTCGCTGCTGGACGCGGAGAAGGAAGTGACCATGCGGCGCGCCCTTCCCAAGGCGGTGAAGATGTATACCGGCGATGACTTCAATTATGCCGAGCTGATCGCCGGGGACGCGCAAGGCCATTCGCATGCGCTCTTGGGGATTTTTGACGCCATTGCTCCAGCGGCCTCTCAGGCGCTTTCAGCGCTGGCGGCGGGTGATGTGGGCAAGTTCCACAGCCTGCTGGCGCCCACGGTGCCGCTGTCGCGGCTGATTTTCTCCGCGCCCACGCAATATTACAAGACAGGGATCGTGTTCCTTGCCTGGCTCAATGGCTTCCAGGACCATTTCATCATGGTGGCGGGGGCGCAGTCGGCGCGGCCGCTGCTCTATTTCACCGAGGTGTTCAAGCTGGCGGAGAAAGCCTCGCTGCTGCTCAAGCCGGATCTGGCGGTGAAGCGGATGAAGCAGCTGCTTGCGGTTTATGGCTGCTGAGATGCGGGCACTTTCCGGCCGCGCGGACCTTTGCTCGATCAACACCGCCACGCTGGGCTTTCAACGCCCGCTTGGCGAGGTGATTGACGCGGTGGCGCGCGCGGGCTTTGGCGGCATTGCGCCCTGGAGGCGCGAGGTGGAAGGGCAGGATGTGGCCGGGCTGGCGCGGCAAATCCGCGAGGCGGGGCTGAAAGTCTCGGGCTATTGCCGCAGCACCTATATTCCCGCCGCCAGCAAGGCCGGCTTCCGGGACAATGTGGCCGCCAACCGGCGGGCGCTGGATGATGCGGCCAGGCTGGGGGCCTCGTGTTTCGTGATGGTGGTGGGCAGCCTGCCCCAAGGCTCCAAAGACTTGGCGGGGGCACGGGCGCAGGTGAAAGAGGCCACGGCGGAACTTCTGCCCCATGCGCGGCAGCTTGGCGTCCGGCTGGCGCTGGAGCCGCTGCACCCGGTCTATGCCGCGGAGCGTTCCTGCCTGACACTGCTTTCGGAAGCGCTGGACTGGTGCGAAGAGATTGAGCCTGCCGCGGCCAGCCCGGCGCTGGGCGTGGCGATTGACGCCTACCATGTGTGGTGGGACCCGAACCTGGCGCGCGATGTGGGCCGGGCGCGCGGGCGCATTGCCGCCTTTCATGTTTGCGACTGGCTGGTGCCCACCAGCGATGTGCTGAATGACCGCGGCATGATGGGCGATGGGGTGATTGACCTTCCGGGCTTGCGCAAGCTTGTCGAAGGGGCGGGCTATGCCGGGCTGGTGGAGGCTGAAATCTTCTCCGCCCAGAACTGGTGGAAACGGCCCATTGAAGACACGCTGGACGTGGCCAGGCAGCGGTTTTCCACCTGCGTTTAGCGGGTTTTTCTTCTCTTTGCGGGCGGAATTATCTAAGGAAGGGCCAAGAGGATTGACCATGCAAATTGACGCCCGCCTGAAGCACTTCATCGAAACCGAAGCCCTGCCCGGAACGGGAATTGAGGCGGCGCAATTCTGGGCGTCTTTCACCGCGATTGCCGAGGAACTGGCGCCGAAAAACCGCGCGCTCCTGAAAAAGCGCGATGAGCTGCAGGCCAGGATTGATGCTTGGAACGCGGCCAACCGCCAGCGCTTTGATGCGGCGGAATACAAGGCCTTTCTCAATGAGATTGGCTATCTGGTGCCCGAGGGGCCGGATTTCGCGGTGGCCACCCAGAACGTGGACCCCGAGATTGCGCAAGTGGCCGGGCCGCAGCTGGTTGTTCCGGTTTCCAATGCGCGCTTTGCGCTCAATGCCGCCAATGCCCGCTGGGGTTCGCTCTATGATGCGCTTTACGGGACGGACGCGCTGGGACATGCGGCGGGCAAGGGTTATGACCCGGCGCACGGCGCCAAGGTGATTGCCTGGGCGCGGGCGTTTCTCGATGCCGCCGTGCCGCTGAAGGCCGGAAGCTGGGCCACGATGGCGGCCTTCCAGCCCGGTGACCTCAAGAATCCGGCGCAATATTGCGGCAAGGGCGTGGGGCATGAATCGCTGCTGTTCGTGAACAATGGGCTGCACATCGAAATCCTGTTCGACCGGACAACACCCATTGGCCTTTCAGATGCGATGGGGATCAGCGACATCATTCTGGAATCCGCGCTCACCACCATCATGGACTGCGAGGATTCTGTGGCGGCGGTGGACGCCGAGGACAAGGTGGGGGTTTACCGCAACTGGCTGGGGCTGATGAAGGGCGACCTGGCCGAGACCGTGACCAAGGGCGGCCACACTTTCACACGGCGGCTGAACCCTGACCGTCAGTACACGGACCATTCCGGCAAGGGCTTCGCCCTGCCCGGCCGCTCGCTGATGCTGGTGCGCAATGTGGGCCACCTGATGACCAACCCCGCGATCACGCTTGCCGATGGCGCGGAGATTCCCGAAGGCATCATGGATTGCATGGTGACGGCGCTGATCGCGCTGCATGACCTGAAGCGCCGCGCCAATTCGCGCATGGGCTCGATGTATATCGTGAAGCCCAAGATGCATGGGCCGGAGGAAGTGGCATTTGCGGTGGAGCTGTTCGGCCGCGTGGAAGCGGCGCTGGGCATGGCGAAGAACACGCTGAAAATCGGCATCATGGATGAGGAGCGGCGCACCACGGCCAACCTCAAGGAATGCATCCGCGCGGCGGCGGAACGCATTGTCTTCATCAACACCGGCTTCCTTGACCGCACCGGCGATGAAATCCACACCTCGATGGAGCTTGGCCCCATGGTGCGCAAGGGCGACATGAAGGCCGCCACATGGATTGCGGCTTACGAAAACTGGAACGTGGACAATGGCCTGAAGCTGGGCCTGCCCGGCCATGCGCAAATCGGCAAGGGCATGTGGGCGATGCCCGACAAGATGGCCGACATGCTGGCGCAGAAGATTGCCCACCCGAAGGCCGGCGCCAACACGGCCTGGGTGCCCTCGCCCACCGCGGCCACGCTGCATGCCACGCATTATCACCGCGTGGATGTGCATGCCGTGCAGGCGCAGCTGAAATCGCGCCCCTTTGCCAAGCTTGACGACATTCTCACCATTCCGGTGGCCACGCGGCCAAACTGGAGCACTGACGACATCCAGGAGGAGCTGGACAACAACGCGCAAGGGCTTCTGGGCTATGTGGTGCGCTGGGTGGACCAGGGGGTGGGCTGCTCCAAGGTTCCGGACATCAACAATGTCGGCCTGATGGAAGACCGCGCCACCTTGCGCATCTCCTCCCAGCACATGGCCAACTGGCTCCGCCACGGCGTGGTGACCAAGGGCTCGGTGATGGCCACGCTGAAGCGCATGGCAGCGGTGGTGGATGCGCAGAACGCGGGCGATGCGGCCTACAAGCCCATGGCGCCGGATTTTGCCAATTCGCTGGCGTTCCAGGCGGCCTGTGACCTGGTGTTCAAGGGCGTGGAACAACCCAATGGCTATACCGAGCCGCTGCTGCATGCCTACCGGTTGAAGGCGAAGGCCAAGGGCTGACGCGGCGGCCTTGCCTGGGGCCCGGGCTTCGGCCAGACTTGGCGCCATGCGCGCCAGCAGAACAGGCCCTGCCCCCACCCGCAAGACGGATGTGCTGATCGTGGGCGGCGGCGCATCCGGGCTCTATGCGGGTTTCCTGCTCAAGCAGGCGGGGCTGCCCTATCTCATCCTGGAGGCAGGCTTGCGTGTGGGTGGGCGCGTCTCCTCGCGGCCGGAGATGCATTCCCACCTCGGACTGGTGCTGGATGAGGGGGCCAATCTCGTCAACTCCACCGACAGCATCGCCATCGGGCTGCTGGACCGGTTTGACATCGGCTATGTGCGGCGGCTGCGGCCGGGGGCCGACAGCATGCATTACCTCACCATGGGCCGCGCATTCAGCCAGGCGGAGTTTGACGCGCTGGTGTTTGCCGAAAGCCGCGAGGCGCTGGCGCGCATGATGGCGGACCAGGCCATCTGGCGCGCTGACCCGGGGCGGGAATTCAACGCGCGCTTCATTGGCGAGGACATTGCCAGCTATCTGCGCCGCTGTGGCGCGGGGCCGCTTCTCTCCACCATGCTCAAGGCGTTTTTCTGGAGCGAATATGGCCGCGAGCTTGAGAACCTGAACCTGCATGTGCTGTTCGACTATCTGGCGCTGGAGGTTGATTGCCCCTGCTTCAAGCTGATCCCCAATGCGGATGAGGCCTTCACTGTGCCGGGCGGCCTTGCGCAGGTGACCGACGCGCTGGCGCGGGAGAATGCCGGGCACATCCTCACCGGGCGGCGGGTGCGGCGCATCATGGAAAGCGGCGGGGCGGTTTTGGTTGAGGCTGTCACCCCCGGTGGGCAGGTTGAAACCCATGCGGCGCATAACATTGCCTTTGCGGCACCCTTGCACAGCCTCGCCAGCATCGAGGTGATGGTTGATGGTCTGGCGCAACGGGTTCTCGAAGAGGCACGCCGTGCCACCTATGCCCGCGGCAGCAAGCTGCACCTCAAATTCGCGCGCGGCTTTGCGCAGGCCTATCCCTTCACGGGCATACTTCTCACCGACACGGGCGAGCAGATCTGGACATCCGGCACCGGACAAGGCGGGGCCGGGCTGCTCACGGTGTTGACCGGGCCGCTGCCCGCCGGAGACGCCGCCACGCTGGAGCGCGCCGGGCGCGTGCTGCAGGCGCTGGAGCACATTCACCCCGGCCTCACCAAGCTTTATGTGGAGGCTGAACGCAGCGATGCGCCGATGAGCTATTCCGGCGCGCTGCGGCCCGGCGAAGCGGCGGGGCTTGCCATCACCAAGGGTGCCGCGCACTGGCTGACCATTGGCGAGGCGGCGGGGCATGAGTTGCGGGGCTATCTTGAAGGGGCATTCCGCAGCGCGGACGCCGCCATCCGCCATCATATCCTGGCGCGGCACAGCAAAAAGGCCAGCCGCGTTGCGGCTGGCCCGGATGGTGCGTGAGGCAGCGGGGCTTGCCCGCCGTCAGATCTTCATGGCGTGTTCGGCATCGGCCGTGAAGCAGGCATCGAGGATTTTCTGCAGATCGGCGGCGCGGCGGAAGGATGGGTCTCCGTTCTGGCCGCTGATCACCGCGGTGACGAATTTGCGGTAGTTGGTTTCAACGACCGGCGGCTTCATCGGGCGCCAGGCCTGGGTGTGCACATCCTCGCCCAGGCAGGCGAGGCATTCAGTCCAGCCTTCCATGTGCTTGACTTCCACGGCACCCTTGTCGCCGAAGACGCGCAAGTGCAGCTCATTGCCATGGCCGGTGTTGAAGCGCGAGGCCTGCACCACGGCGAGCGCGCCGTTGGGCAGTTCCAGCGACATCACCGCCGAGTCATTGGCGTCCAGCGTGTATTTGCCGATCTTGTCGCCTGGCGCCTTGTGGAAGGTTTTCAGGCGGGCCTGCAGGGAGACGGGCATCATGCCCGTGGCGAAGGCCATGAAATCCAGAATGTGGATGCCGACATCGCCCAGCACGCCCTTCGAGCCATGGGCCTCGGACAGGCGCCAGAGCCACTTGTCTTCCACATCCCAGCGGCCCCAATGATGGCCGACAAGCCAGCTTTGGCGGTAGCTCGCCTCGACATGGCGGATCTCGCCAAGCTGGCCCTCATCCACCAGCTTCTTGGCAATGTGGATGCCGGCCACGTTGCGGTAGGTGAGGTTGACCATGTTGATCAGG
>JAGWTZ010000094.1 GCA_028868695.1 Alphaproteobacteria bacterium
GGGAGTGGGTGGGGGCGAAAGCTGCGGCGCTTGCACGGAATGACGAGGGCAAAAACCCATGCCCTTCTCCCCTTGGGAGAAGGTGCCCGGAGGGCGGATGAGGGCCACGCACGCAGGGCGTGGACTTTGGTTCAGCACGCGCTGAACGGTTTCGCCTCGGCGCCTGTTGAAAGAAAGACCAATGCTTGCGCATTGGCCCTCATCCGCCCTTCGGGCACCTTCCCCCAATGGGGGAAGGGTGGGAGGGCAGTTGAGGCTTGTGCGTTGAAGGTCTGACCCCATCGCCCCTCAGCCGGCTGCGCCGGCAGCTCCCCCTCCGGGGAGCATAGGCGCGTGGCAACGGTGGGCGTTCCGGAGAGCAGGATGGCGCGGCGGCAGGCGTTTACTCTTCCGCCAGCCAGCGCTCCGCATCCCATATGCAAGGGCGGAAATAGATGATGGCGCGGCGGGGCAGGGGCGAGGCGCGCCAGGCGGCCACGCCATGCAGCGTGAAACGGTGCACCAGCACGGCCTCGCCCTTGCGCAGCGGCAGCTCCACGCGGCGGCAGCTCTCAAACACCTGCGCCCGCGCGGCGGTGTAAATCTCTGTCACGTCACGGTCCGGCCAAGCCTGTGGCGGAAGCCCGCGGTAAGCTTCGCGCAGGGCGGCCTGCATGATGGCGTGCGAGCCTTCCCACACGCTGAGCGGCGAGGCCCCGGCATCGCCATCCTCCAGCGCCAGCCCGAGAATGAAATCATGCCGCTCACGCATGAAGCGGCGCTTGGGCTCGCCCTCGCCATGCAGCCCATCGACATGCGCGGCATCGCGGCGCGCGCGGAAGGCGTGGGCGGCCTCGCTCTCTTCCGGCCCGCGCTGCGGATAGCCGGGCAGGCAAACCGAGATTTGTCCGCGGTGCGAGGCGGGGTGGGCGTGGTTGAACTGCGCGCCGGTGAAATCCACTGCCGCCCCCGCCAGCGCCGGGCCACCCTCCACGCGGCCTTGCGCGTCATTGGCCAGCGCATCCACGCCCACAAACCATGTGTGCCCGCAGCGCCACCAGTGCTGCAAAGCCGGATCATCCATCGCCGCCAGCGCCTGTGGCCGCACCGCATCCACCCAGCGCAATGTCTCCGCCGAGGCAGGGAAGGTGATATGGCCGTGGGAGTGGAATTTGCCGATTTGCATGGAAGTTCCGGATTGAGTGCGCGAGCATCTTCCCACGCGGTGGCGCCATTGACTATGTGTATCAATTCGGATACATCAAGGCCATGAAGCCGATCGTCTTTCTTGGCGACAGCCGCAAGCGGCTGAAAGACTTCCCGGATGCCGCGCGCATTGACGCGGGCCGCGCCTTGGAACGTGTGCAGCGCGGCCTTGAGCCCTATGACTGGAAGCCGATGAAGGGCATTGGGCGCGGCGTGCGCGAAATTCGCGTTCGCGAGCGGTCTGGCGCATACCGCGTGATCTATGTCGCCTCGGTTGGTGAAGCGGTTTTTGTTTTACACGCGTTTCAGAAGAAGACGCAGAAAACTGCCGCGCTGGATTTGGAAGTGGCGCGGCTGCGCTACAAGTTGATTGGAGATGAGCATGAAAGCTGAACGTTTCAACAATGTTTGGGATGCGCTGGCAAAATCGCCGGAGGAGGCGCAGAACCTCACCTTGCGCTCGGATTTGATGAATTCCATCGAAAAGGCCGTTGCGGCATGGAAGCTGCCACAGGGCGAGGCCGCAAAGCGGCTTGGCATCACACGGCCAAGGTTGAACGACCTTTTGCGCGGCAAGCTCTCAAAATTCAGCCTGGATGCCTTGGCGGCGCTGGCCATGCGCGCCGGGCTGAAAGTGAAGCTGAGCGTGAAGAAGGCGGCTTAGGCGCGAACTTCGCCCTCACCCCTTCACCACCCAGGCCTTGAAGGCCTCGGCATAGTCCGGGTGCCATCTTGAAAGGGCGGGGCGGTTTTCGATCAGGTCTCCCGCCGCCCAGGCGATGCGCTTTTCATCGAGTGCGCGCGTCACGTCATTGTCGGGTGCCAGAATGTAGAAATCGCCGCGCTCCAATGAGGCCAGCATGAAATCGATCAGCTGCTCCGGCGTCCACGCGCCTGCGGGCTTGGGCGCGCCCGAGGCCGCCGTGAGGCCGGTGAACACCCAGCCGGGAATGAGCAGATGCGCCGCCACTTGGCACGCCGGCAGGTTGCGCAGCTCATGCGCCAGCGCCTCGGTGAAGGCCTTCACGCCGGCCTTGGAAACATTATAGGCCGGGTTGCCCGGCGGCGTGGTGATGCCCTGCTTGGAACCGGTGTTGATGATGAGCGCCGGCTCGCCATGCGCGATCATCGCTTTCGCAAAAGCCTGCGTGCCGTGGATGACACCCATCAGGTTGGTGCCAAGGATGCTGCCCCACGCCTCCGATGCCTCCAGCGTGGAGGAGGGCGGGCCAAAACCGGCATTGTTCATGAGCAACGTGACCGGCGGCAGCGCCTTGGCCACCTGCGCGGCAGCAGTGGTGAGGGCGGCGGCATTGCTCACATCCGCGCCAATGGCCAGCACCGTGGCGCCTGTGCCGGAGAGAGCCTTGGCCGCAGCCTCAAGCTTGGCGCCGGGCAGGTCAATCATCGCCACAGCCATGCCGCGCTTGGCCATCTCCTTCGCGGCGGCCAGCCCAATGCCGGAAGCGGCCCCAGTGATCACCGCCGTGCGGCCGGGTTTGAGAGCGGGGTGGTGGGGCATGGGGGATTCCTTGGTGTTAGTGCGCGAAGCCTAGCACATCTCCTCCCCTGAGGGGTAAGCGCTTGCGAAGCAAGTCGCGCCTGGTGGCGCGAAGCGCCGGAGGGGAGATGGCGGCTAGCAATTTGGACGCCGAACCCATCGCCCCTCAGTCGTCCCTGCGGGCCGACAGCTCCCCCTCCGGGGAGCAGTATTTCAAACGTCATCCTTCTCCCTATGGGAGAAGGTGCCCGAAGGGCGGATGAGGGCCACGCGCCAGCGTGGCCTTAGGTTCAGCACGCACTGAGAGAAAGACCAATGCTTCGCATTGGCCCTCATCCGCCCTTCGGGCACCTTCCCCCAGAGGGGGAAGGGCGAATACTTTGTGCGAAACGCAGCGCATTGCGGGAGCCGGAAATTGGCATTGCTCGAGCGCCAAACATTACTGATCGAGGCTACTCCCACAACGTGAGTGTTGCGAACAAAAATCGCTGGGACTCTGGCTAGGCTCACTGATGAACTAGACTTGGAATGTCAGTTCCGTTTGGGCCAAAGGCTTTGAGTATCGAATTGCAGTAAGATGCGCGCTGCTTCTTGTTAGCTGGCAAAATGCCTA
Organism: Alphaproteobacteria bacterium; assembly: GCA_028868695.1. Lineage (GTDB taxonomy): Bacteria > Pseudomonadota > Alphaproteobacteria > Rhizobiales > Aestuariivirgaceae > Aestuariivirga. The sequence continues at coordinate 3,300 of JAGWTZ010000094.1, forward strand.
ATGAGGCTTGCATTGATTGCTGTGCATAAGCAGCCCAGATAGCAAATGCCAACTGGTTGGCATTAAAATTTGCCGCAGGAAACTTGCCTGAAAGATACGATCCAGCAACATTCCGATCAATTTCGAAATCGCAGAAGTTTGCCCCTAACATCCCGGCCATCATCGGACTCAAAGGTGCGAGTTCGATCTCATTGTCACTGTTGGCGCGAGAAATTCCAGAAGCTGACCAGCAAAACACTAATAGAGCGGCAAAACTTGCAGCAAATTGTTTGGCCAAGAACCCCCCCGCAAATCAAAAGTCACAACCCATATGTTGATTAATTGGGCTCGACTTGGCGCTCTCGCCGGGGAGTTTGCGGAAGGGTTATCCTTGCGGGCCCTAAGCCTTACTCCAAGTCTCTCGACACCAAATCTCGACCTTATCCGTTCCGAGTTTCCCAGGTTTGAGTGCCTTGGACTTGCTCGTTCAGGACCAAGTCCATAGCGGGACTTGGCGGCGTTTGAGGCCTTTAGCCTTAGCCCGTTCCCATCGTGAGAAACTTCAAGGCCGCGCTATCGACGCTAGCCTAGAGAATGGGTAACCAAAAAAGCTTCCATGGAGGAAAACCCTTTCGCCTTCGAATGTGAAGGTGAGACAAAAATAGAACAAATCCCTGCGGATTCAAGCCCGATACAATTTTTGGCTGAGTTATCCACAGGTTTACCCCCTCCGTCTCCTCCGCCCCCCACCCTCATCATCCTGTGCCGAGATCACCTTCACCGGCGGCAAGGTCACCACGCGTTTCAAGTTTCTGAAATCGGCGGTCTTGTGCGGGATGGCCATGGCTTCCACGAAGTGTTGCTGGAAGGTGGGCTCGATGGCGGTTTCGATTTTTTCGATGCGGTGGACCACGCTCTCGACTTCGTCCCGCGCCGCCTTGTTCAAAAGCGCGATGCGCGCGCCCGTGCCGGCGGCATTGCCCGCACTTTGCACATGGCCCAGATCGCAATCCGGAATGAGGCCCAGGATCATGGCATATTTCATGTCGATGTGAGAGCCGAACGCGCCGGCCAGCCTGATCTTGGCGGGCTCATTGACGCCCAGCTTGTCCATCAAAATGCGCACGCCCGCGTAAAGCGCGGCCTTGGCCATCTGGATGGCGCGCACGTCATTCTGCGTGATGCGGATCAAGGGCTGGTTTGATTCATCCTTGGGCTGGCGGATCA
>JAGWTZ010000009.1 GCA_028868695.1 Alphaproteobacteria bacterium
ATTTCTGCTTCGGCAACAGTTTGCCGTCTCGTTTCCGTCACCGACTCTTGCAATCTAGGCCGCAAAGAAGAGGAACCGCCCATGCCCAGCACTGCCGCCCTGAAAACCGCATCCACCCTGCCCGCCAATGCGGCTGCGCTTTCAGCAGGCCTCGATGGTGAAACCCCGGTTTTCTGCTTTTCCGCCAAGGCGCTGAAGGCGCGGGCCGCGATCTACCTGCAGGGCTTCAAGGGTGAGGTCACGTTCGCGGTGAAATCCAACCCCTCGCGTGAAGTCATTGCCACTTTGGCTGAAGCGGGTCTCAAGGCCTGGGATGTAGCCTCGGTGCAGGAAATGGAATTGGTCCATTCCATCCAGCCGGATGCCCGCTTCCACTATCACAACCCAGTCAAATCCCGCCGCGAGATTGAGCGCGCCTACAGGGAATTCAATTGCCGCCGTTTCGTTGTTGATTGCCGCGAGGAGCTGGACAAGATCACCGCCATCGCAGGTGCCGACCGCAACATCGAAATCGCCGTGCGCCTCGTCCTGCCGCGCGACCGCGGCGCCTCCGCCCATGATTTCTCAACCAAGTTCGGAGCACCAGAGCATATCGCCATAGAATTGCTCAAGAAAGTGGCCGCACTCGGCTTCATTCCCATGCTCACATTCCACCCCGGCAGCCAATCCAAGGACCCGCAAACCTATGCCCGCCACATTGAGGCGGCAGCCCGCATTGCGAAGAGCGCAGGCGTGGAAATCGGCAAGCTCAATGTCGGCGGCGGCTTCCCGGCGGATTACGAATATTCCAAGGCCCCGGAACCCGACGTCTATTTCCGCGTCATCGAAGTGGCGCGCGACCAGCACTTTGCCGGCCGCAAGCTTCCGCAGCTGGAGTGCGAGCCGGGCCGCGGCCTCGCCGCCACGTCCATGTCACTGCTCAGCGCCGTGAAGCTGGTCTGCACAGATGGCGATGACATCTTCATCAATGACGGCGTTTATGGTGGGTTGATGGAATATTGGCAGGTGCCGGAGCTGAAGCCCCCGGTGCGCGCCATCCGCGGTGGCAAAGTGCTGGAAGGCCCGGTCAAGAACTGGAAAGTCTTCGGCCCCACCTGCGACCCGATGGACGTGCTGCCCCACCGCCTCGACCTGCCCGCCGATTTGCGCGATGGTGATTTCATCGAATTCGGCACTCTTGGCGCCTATGGCATCTCCACCCTCACCATGTTCAACGGCTACGGCCACCACGACATCGTTCCCGTAGGTGAAGTTCTGCGTTGCACATATTGAATCACTTCGCGGTTCTCGGCGACGCATTGAGCCAATGTGCATTGCGGCTCCTTGCTATGAGGTCACTAGTTGCGCCAATCAACCGAAGGAAAGTGGGAATCGTTCCCTCTGTTGCCAAACATCGGTCATAGTCGATTAAAATTAGGCTACATCCGGTTGCAGCGCTCCATTGCTTTGCAAAGCGCGCTTGATCAAACTCAAAATACCAATCTTCCTTGACCAGAATACGGTTGTGGATCGCCACTTCTTCCTGAAACCAACCGAGTGGCTGGCTCATGCCGTGCTTCCCCAACTCAAGCGCGAGGCTTGCCAAGTAGCTGTCACCCTGACGAAGAAAGGCCACAAATATCGGCTCAACCTCAGTTCTCCGCAACCTGGCGACAAAGTCACCGATGGTCTTTGGGTATTGGGAAAGATACTCAAAATCCTCTGACGATATTAGAATGTGTTGAACTGTAGACTGCCGAATTTGCCGAAAAAGGTTTTCGATGTGGCCTTCTGGCGGGTAGCACCGGCTATCCCGCCGCAACTCCCAAGCCACCTGATGATGGGCAATAAACCCGGCGTCCACTTCCGGATAGAGGATCCCCGAGCTGACCAAAAGATCGCGCTGTTCGTGAAGGAAATTCTGCAGCGAAGTGGTGCCGGTCTTGTGCGTGCCGATATGGATGAAGATCTTGCGCCAGCCGGGCAACCAGCCGCGCCAAGGCAATCCAATGCGGCGGGCTAATTTCGACCTTGCAAATCCGAACACAAATGGTCTCCTAATGAACCAGACAGCAACTTATTTCTACAGGTACACCCAACACAATGACAAACCTTTGCATGATCACCGGCGCGTCCGCTGGCTTGGGCGTTGAATTTGCGCGCCAGCTTGCAGCCCAAGGCCAAAACCTGCTGCTCGTGGCGCGACGGGCGGAAAGGCTCGAGGCATTGGCCGCCGAATTGGCTGCCAAGCAAGGCGTTCAGGTTTTAATTGAGGCCGCAGATCTCTCCGAGCCCGGCGCGGCAGCAAAACTGATGCAGGCAGTGGCTCGCCGCGGCCTCACTGTTGAAACACTCATCAACAACGCCGGCTTCGGCCTGAAGGGCGAATTCGCCGCGCTCGACGGCCAGCGCCAGTCAGAAATGATTGCGCTCAACTGCACGGCCCTCACCGAGCTGTGCCATGCGGTTCTGCCGGGCATGATCGCCCGCAAGTCTGGCGGCATCCTCAATGTGGCCAGCACCGCCGCCTTCCAGGCCGGCCCCTTGATGGCCGTCTACTATGCCACCAAGGCCTATGTGCTGAGCTTCTCGGAGGCCCTGCATGATGAGGTGAAGGCCCAAGGCGTGCGCGTCTCCTGCCTGTGCCCCGGCGCCACTGCAACGGAATTTGCCACCGTCGCAGGCATGACCCAGACCGCCTTGTTCAAGCTGGCCGTGGGCCCGGAAAAGGTGGTGGCCGATGGCCTTGCCGCATTGAAACGCAATCAGGCCTTTATCGTTTCAGGCTTTCAAAACAGGCTCTTTGCCTTTGGCACCCGCCTCGGGCCCCGCGCCCTTAACCGCTGGATTGCCCACCGTCTGCAGGCCTAGGCGAAATCCTGCTCCAGCCGCGCCGCAATTTCGCGCAGGAAAGCCGCACCGAATTGCTCCAGCTTGGCAGGGCCAACGCCGGAAATTCCGCCAAGGTCCATCGCCGTCAGCGGCTTCCTGCGCGCCATCTCGATCAACACCCTGTCATGGAAAATCACATAGGCAGGCACGTGCTTGGCTTGCGCCAGCTTGAAGCGCAGGGCTTTCAGCCGCTGCAACAGGCCTTCATCCACGCCCCCCGCCACCGCCTCGCGCATCACCGCCGCACGTTTGTCCTTCTTTGCGCGGCGTGGCGCGGCCTCGGCCTGCTCGCCCAGGCAAATGTCACAGTTGCCGCAGGGCGGCGCGGCTTCACCGAAATAGGAAAGCAGCATCTGCCGGCGGCAGCTCTTGGCCTCGGCAAAATCCACCAGCTTGGCAAGGCGGATGCCCTCGCTGCGCCGTCGCGCCTCGTCATTGCCTTCGGCCTGGATGAAGCGCCGCCGCTTGGCCGCGTCCTCCATCCCAAAAATCATGTAGGCCTCCGCAACCTCGCCATCGCGCCCGGCGCGGCCAATCTCCTGGTAATAGGCCTCAAGGTTGGAAGGGAGATCGGCATGAAACACAAACCGCACATCCGGCTTGTCTATGCCCATGCCGAATGCAATCGTGGCGCAAACCACAAGCCCCGGCTCGGTCATGAACAGGTTCTGTGTTTCCTCGCGCCTTTCAGGTGAAAGCCCCGCGTGATAGGCCAAGGCCCGGTGCCCGCCAGCGTTCAATTCCTCCGCCAGCTTTTCGGTGCGGGCGCGTGAAAGGGCATAGACAATCCCGCTCTCACCCTTGTGCGTATCAACAAAATCCAGAAGCTGCTGCGCTGAGTTGGCCTTGCGTGCCACTGAAAGCTTGATGTTGGGCCGGTCAAATCCCGAAACCTGCATGTGCGCGCGCCCGCCGAACAGCTTGGCGGCAATGTCGCGCCGCGTGGCTTCATCCGCCGTGGCGGTGAAGGCGCCAATCGGCACGCCCGGAAAGGCCGCCCGCAAGCCTTGCAGAGCATCATATTCCGGCCGGAACGAAGCGCCCCATTGCGAAATGCAATGCGCCTCGTCCACGGCAATGAGCCCGATGGGCAGCTTGGCCAGTGCTGCCGTCATGCGCGGCTCCATCAGGCGCTCGGGCGAAAGGTAAAGGAACGAAACCTCCCCCGCCGCCGCCCGCTTCCAGATGGCCACGTTTTCTTCGCGCGATTGCGAGGAATTGATCGTCTCTGCCGCAATCCCATCCAGCTTCAGCCCGGCCACCTGGTCCTTCATCAGCGCCACAAGCGGTGAGACAACCAGCGCCAGCCCGCCGCGCATCAGGGCAGGAACCTGAAAACACAAGGACTTGCCCGCCCCGGTGGGCATCAGTGCCAGCACATGCTCCCCCGCCGCAAGCCGGTCGACGATCGCCTCCTGCCCGGGGCGGAAGCTGTCAAAGCCAAAGCGCACGCGCAAAATGCGCAGCTTTTCACGCCCACCTGTGGATATCTGCGAATCTGCCGCCATATGTCTGTTATGCCCCAGCCTATACTCCACGGCATTGCATACGTTCACGTTTTATTCTAGTCAGGTTTCATGTCCACAAAGTCGATCACGATTCAGGGTGCCCGTGAGCACAACCTGAAAAACATTTCCGTTGAACTGCCGCGCGACAAGCTGATTGTCTTCACCGGCCTGTCCGGTTCCGGCAAATCCTCCCTCGCCTTCGACACCATCTATGCCGAGGGCCAGCGCCGCTATGTGGAAAGCCTTAGCGCCTACGCCCGCCAATTCCTCGAGATGATGCAGAAGCCGGATGTCGACCAGATCGACGGCCTCTCGCCCGCCATCTCTATTGAGCAGAAGACGACCAGCCGCAACCCGCGGTCCACCGTGGGCACGGTCACCGAGATCTATGACTATCTGCGCCTGCTCTATGCCCGCATTGGCATTCCCTATTCCCCCGCCACAGGCCTGCCCATCGAGGCGCAAACCGTCACCCAGATGGTGGACCGCACGCTTGCCCTGCCCGAAGGCACGCGGCTTTATCTGTTGGCCCCCGTGGTGCGTGGCCGCAAGGGCGAATACAAAAAGGAATTCGCCGACTACCAGAAAAAGGGCTTCCAGCGCGTCAAGGTGGATGGCCAGTTCTACGAGATCGACGCCGTTCCCACGCTCGACAAGAAGTACAAGCATGACATCGACGTGGTGATTGACCGCATCGTGGTGCGCCCGGACATTGCCACGCGCCTGGCCGACTCCTTCGAAACCGCGCTGAAGCTGGCCGATGGCCTGGCCATTGCCGAATTCGCCGACAAGCCGCTGCCGCCAGAGCAAACCGCTGCCGAAAGCGCCAACAAGTCGGCCAATGAAACGCATGAGCGTATCATGTTCTCCGAGCGCTTTGCCTGCCCCGTTTCCGGCTTTACCATTGACGAGATTGAGCCGCGCATCTTCTCCTTCAACAACCCCTTTGGCGCCTGCCCCACCTGCGATGGCCTTGGCACGGAACTGAAGTTTGAGCCGGAGCTGGTGGTGCCCGATGGCACGCTTTCCTTGCGCGAAGGAGCCATCGCCCCCTGGGCCAAGACAGGCGCCACCTCGCCCTATTACACCCAGACGCTGGAAGCCCTCGCCAAACACTACAAATTCTCCATGACAACGCCATGGAAAGACCTTCCAAAGAGGGCCCGCGATGTGATCCTGAACGGCACGGGCGAGGAGGAAGTCACCTTCACCTATGATGACGGGCTTCGCACCTACAAGAACAAGAAGGCGTTCGAAGGCGTCATCGGCAATATCGAGCGCCGCTGGCGCGAGACGGATTCGGAATGGATGCGCGAGGAACTCGCCGCCTACCAGTCCGACCATGAGTGCCAGGCCTGCCACGGCTTCCGCCTCAAGCCGCAGACGCTGGCGGTAAAGGTGGACAAGCTGCACATCGGCGAAGTGTCGAACTTCTCGATCAAGCAGGCGGACGCATGGTTCCGCACCCTGCCCGAACGCCTCACACCGAAGCAGAATGAAATCGCCATCCGGGTGCTCAAGGAAATCCGCGACCGCCTCAAATTCCTCAACGATGTCGGCCTCGAATATCTCTCACTCAGCCGCGTGTCGGGAACACTCTCGGGCGGCGAAAGCCAGCGCATCCGCTTGGCCTCACAAATCGGCTCCGGCCTCACCGGCGTTCTCTATGTCCTGGATGAACCATCCATTGGCCTGCACCAGCGCGACAATGCCCGCCTGCTGCAAACCCTCACCCACTTGCGAGATCTCGGCAACACGGTGATCGTGGTGGAGCATGATGAGGACGCCATCAGGCTGGCCGACCATGTGCTCGACATCGGCCCCGGCGCTGGCGTCAACGGCGGCAAGATCGTGGCCGAAGGCACGCCCGCGCAAGTCATGGCCAACCCTGAATCCATCACCGGCCAATATCTCACCGGCTTCCAGCAGGTGCCCATCCCGCGGCAGCGCCGCAAGGTGGACAAGAAGCGCATGATCACCGTGAAGGGGGCCCGCGCCAACAACCTGAAGAATGTCACGGCGGATATTCCCTTGGGCGTCTTCACCTGCGTCACAGGCGTCTCCGGCGGCGGCAAGTCAACCCTGGTGGTGGATACGATGTACCGCGCACTGGCCCGCAAGCTGATGGGCACGCGAGAGGCGCCGCTGGCCCATGATGGCATGACCGGAATCGAGCATCTGGACAAAATCATCGACATTGATCAATCCCCCATCGGCCGCACGCCGCGCTCCAACCCCGCCACATACACTGGCGCCTTCACCTTCATCCGCGATTGGTTCGCGGGCCTGCCCGAAGCGAAAGCCCGTGGCTATGGCCCGGGGCGCTTCTCCTTCAATGTGAAGGGCGGCCGCTGTGAAACCTGCCAGGGCGATGGCGTCATCAAGATCGAGATGCACTTCCTGCCCGATGTCTATGTCACCTGCGATGAATGCAAGGGCCACAGGTATAACCGCGAAACGCTTGAAGTGAAGTTCAAGGACAAGTCCATCGCCGACGTGCTGGAGATGACGGTGGCCGAAGCCGCCGATTTCTTCCGCGCTGTTCCATCCGTGCGTGACAAGATGGAAACGCTGGAGCGTGTGGGCCTGGGCTACATCAAGGTCGGCCAGCAGGCCACCACCTTGAGCGGCGGCGAAGCCCAGCGGGTGAAACTGGCGAAGGAGCTAAGCAAGCGCGCCACTGGCCGCACGCTCTATCTGCTGGATGAACCCACCACCGGCCTGCACTTCCATGACGTGAAGAAGCTTCTCGAAGTGCTGCACGAACTCGTGGACCAGGGCAACAGCATGGTGGTGATCGAACACAATCTCGAGGTCATCAAAACCGCCGACTGGATCATAGACCTGGGCCCCGAAGGCGGCGACGGCGGCGGCGAAATCATAGCATCCGGAACGCCAGAGGACGTGGTGAAGGAAAAGCGGAGTTACACCGGGCAGTTTTTGAAGGATGTGCTGAAGCGGGGAAGGAAAGAGGCTGCGGAGTGATACCTGATTGAGCAAAAAGTACAAGCATAAGACCTGCGCATACTGCGCTACAGAGAATTCGTCTGATACTGCCGATCATGTACTTGCACGCGAACTTGTGGCCATTTCTCATCGGCAAGAGATCCCGATTGTACCTGCATGCAAAACTTGCAATCAAAAAAAGTCTGTTCTCGAACATTACGCTGCAACGGTGTTGCCTTTTGGCGGCAGGCATCCAGACTCATCGAATAGACTGAACGAAGATGTGCCCAAAAGACTTAGGGCCAATCTTCGACTTCATCGTGAAATATCAAGTGGAACAACTCGGGTTTGGGTCCGAAACAACGGAATATTCAGTCGCACACTCGCAATTCCATTTGACGGGACAAGAATAGAGAAATTGGTAGATTATATTGCCCGGGGCCTGATGTTTCATCATTGGGGTGTCGCACTCGATGGTAATTGCGCAATTGAAGTACTGACACTGACATTCGCGGGAGAGGCATTTTTCAATCAAATGAAGCAATGGGAATCAAGCCAACTCGTGTTCGGAAACATTGGAAACGGCGCATTGATTTACGAAGGACGTCAAGGAACGGACAATCAGTCTATTTCCGTTTGGGAATTGTCACTCTTGGGCGGCGCACAAATGGCCCAGGGCAATCATTTCACTTCAACCAAATTTGGTGTGATGACCGGCCCAAGAGCAGTCTTTGACCGCGCTGCAGTGCGAGCATCAAGCAGTCTTATTATTCGACCCTGATCCTAACATTCAGTTGTGAGGTCGCTTAACCCTTACGTCACCCCAGCGAAGGCTGGGGTCCAGCTAGCAGCGAATTCCGAACCTTCCATATGCGGGATGCCGGCCTGCGCTGGCGTGACGATGCTGCACACGTTGCCCCACCTCACCCTTCCCCCTCTGGGGGAAGGTGCCCGAAGGGCGGATGAGGGCCATCTGCGCAGCAGATGGTCTTTGCCGCAGCATCGGATGATCCCAAAAACCACGCGCAAAGACGCGTGGCCCTCACCCGCTCATCGGGCACCCTCTCCCAGAGGGAGAGGGTGCACAGCTGTTGCTATTGGCAGGCACGCACCCGCTATGTCAGACTGATTGCTCCCAAAAGGCCCCACCCCATGCCCGGTGAATCCAACCTCTCCACTCTCCTCAAATCCATGCGGCCCGTCTTGCATGAGGAGGAATACGGCTATGGCGAGCTGCCGCTCACTCAAACCCCGCCGACAACGCTAAGCCCCTTCGCCCTCATCCGCGAGGAGCAGGCCGTCACCATCGTGGCGCCCGCGGCTGAACTCGCGGCCCACAAGATCGACCACACCCCCGGCTGGGCGCGCATCAGCCTGGAGGTGCATTCCGATCTTTCCGCCGTGGGCCTCACCGCTGCCATCGCCACGGCCTTGGGCGAAGCGGGCATCAGCGCCAATGTGGTGGCTGGCTATTATCACGATCATTTCTTCGTGCAGTGGGCCAGGCGGCAAGACGCGCTGGCCGCGATGCAACAGCTTTCCACCCGGGGCGGCGCCTGACATGGGCCTCGAAGCCGAAACCATCTGTACACTGAACAACACGCCCCACAAAGTGAAGGCCCTGCTCGAATCCACACAACTCATCCTGCGCGGCGAAGTGAAGCGCAAATTCCCCCTCGCCGCCCTCTCGCGCGTGAAGGCCGAAGGCGCAGCCCTCTCCTTCACCTGCCAGGGGAAGCACTATGCGATAAAACTCGGCTCCGCCAAGGCCGCCGCTTGGGCGCGGAAGCTCACCGCCCCGCCGCCAACCCTCGCCAGCAAGCTGGGCCTCGCCGAAACCTCGCGCGCCTTCGTCGTCGGCGCGTTGGAGAGTGCGGAACTCTCCGCCGCCCTGCAGGGCTTCACCGCCGCGCAGCCAGCCGATGCCGCCTTCATCGTCGCCGTGCTGCGCAGCGAGGCCGAACTCGCCGCTTTGCTCAACGCCCATGGCCAATCCGCCCTGCCCCTCTGGCTGGCCAATGTGAAGGGGCCAAAATCACCCTTGGGTGAAAATACCATCCGCGCCGCGCTGCGCGCCGCCGGATTCGTCGATACCAAGACCTGCGCGGTTTCTGCCAGCCTGTCGGCCACGCGCTATTCCCGCCCCCGGAAATAGCCCATTTTCGCCATTGATTTCAGCCGCCTGCCCCGGCAGTCTCGGTCCCATGCCTGTGCTCCGCAATTTCCAAATCCCCGGCCGTTCGCCGCTCCGCGTCACCAATGCCGCCGTCGCCACCTCGCATCCGCTGGCCAGCGCCACGGCCCTGCGCGTCCTGCAAGAGGGAGGCAACGCCATTGATGCCGCCGTGGCCGCCGCCGCCGTGCTGGCGGTGGTGGAGCCGCAATCCACAGGGATAGGCGGCGATGGCTTCATGCTCTATGCCCCCAAGGGCGGCAGCGAGGTGATTGGCTTCAATGGCTCCGGCCGGGCCCCTGCCAGGGCAGAACTCGCCTGGTTCCAGGCGCAAGGCATCAGCGAGATCGGTGGCCACAGCCCTCATGCGGTCACCATCCCCGGCGTTGTCGACATGTGGTCACAAGTGGTGGCTGATCACGGCACGCGCGAACTTGGCGCCCTGCTGGCCGATGCCATCGCCTATGCCGAGAACGGCTATGTGGTGGGAGACCGCGTGGCCTTTGATTGGCGCGCCGCCGCATCCACTGTGGCCCATGATGAAAACGCCGCCCGCGTCTTCCTGCCCGGCAGCCAGCCGCCCAAGGCCGGTCATGTGCACAAGCAGCCGCAACTGGCCGCCACGCTGCGCGCCATTGCCCGGCAGGGCCGCGCCGCCTTTTACGAAGGCCCGCTGGCGGCGGATATGGTGCGCCACCTGAAAAGCCTCGGCGGCCTGCACGCGGAGGAAGATTTCGCGGCAACCCGCGGCGAATATGTGAAACCCATCACCACCGATTATCGCGGCCACACGCTGCATCAAATCCCGCCCAACAATCAGGGCCTCACCACTTTGATGATGATGAATGTGCTCGAAGGCTATGACATGAAGGCCATGGGCGCTCTTTCGCCGGAGCGGCTTCATCTTGAAATCGAAGCCGGCCGCTTTGCCTATGCCGCGCGCGATGCCTGGATTGCCGATCCCGCCAAGGCTCATGTGAACATCGCCGGCATGCTGGGCCAGGATTTCGCCGCCAGCCTGCGCCAGCGCATCAGCCTGCGCCGCGCCGCCACGGAAATTGCCTTGCCCGAACTGCGCAAGAGCGACACGGTTTACCTCACCGTGGTGGACAGGGATTTGAACGCCGTGTCCTTCATCAACTCCATCTATCATTCCTTTGGCAGCGGCATCATGAGCCCAGGCACAGGCGTGCTCCTGCAAAACCGCGGCATGAGCTTCCGCATTGACCCCGCCCACCCCAATTGCATCGCGCCGGGAAAGCGCCCGCTGCACACCATCATGCCCGGCATGGTCACCAAGGGTGAAAAATGCCTGATGCCCTATGGCGTGATGGGCGGCGATTACCAGCCCTTCGGCCATGTGCACCTGTTGCAGAATGTTCTGGATTTCGGCATGAACCCGCAATCCGCGCTGGATGCCCCGCGCGTCTTCGCCAGTGGTGGAACAGTGGAGGTGGAGCATGGCCTCAGGCAATCCACCCGCGCCACGCTCGTCGCCATGGGCCACCGGCTGGTGGATGCGCCAGAGCCGCTGGGCGGCGGCCAGGCCATTCTCCTTGATCACGCCCGCGGCACCCTCACCGCCGGCTCAGACCCGCGGAAAGACGGCTGCGCCCTGGGCTATTGATTTTATTCCTTGACAAGGAGTATTTGTTCTGTCTGTGTTCGCCCCGTCTTTTTCACAGGAGGGGACGATGTCCACAGAGTTCCGATACGGTGAGAAAGAGTGCGGCGCCTGCAGGCGGGGGAATAACTCACCCTTTGCTTTCGGGAGCTCCGGTTCTGGACCTTGGGCACTAAGACCCAAGCGCCTTAAATGGCTAAAGCGTTTTGGAGTTTCGAAGAAACGGCAAGATTGCCCTAATATCAGGCCCGGATTTAAAACCGCCGCGTTTCCAAGGTGGGTTAGGATTAAGCTGTTTGAGTTTCACATTCTCCCAATGCCCGTCATTCCCGCGCAAGCGGGAATCTGCGTTTTCTCAAGGGAAAACAGGGATGCCCGCTTTCGCGGGCATGACGGCAGGGGGAATGTGGCGCAAACCGCCAATCCCACGCCCACCCGCCGGGCTTTTCGCCCCTTCTTCGCTTCCAGAATTCTGATCGGCGCAAAGCCTGGCAGAAACTTCCCCTCCATTTTTCCTTTCAGGGGTTTTGCCGTGAGCTAAGCGCCCAGCCTCATTCCACAGTGACACTCTTGGCCAGATTGCGCGGCTGGTCCACATCCGTGCCGATGAAAACGGCTGCGTGATAGGCCAGAAGCTGCACGGGAATCGCATAAACCAGCGGGCTGATGAAGGCCGAGGCATGCGGCACATGGATGTGCCGGAATGTCTTGTGCGCATTCTGCTTGTGCGCCGTGTCATCGGTGATCAGCACAATCTTGCCGCCGCGCGCAGCCACTTCTTCCATGTTGGAAATGGTCTTCTCATAGAGCTCATCGCGCGGCGCAATCACGATCACCGGCACATGCTCGTCCACTAGCGCAATCGGCCCATGCTTCAACTCACCCGCCGCATAGCCCTCGGCATGGATGTAGGAAATCTCCTTGAGCTTCAGCGCGCCTTCCAGCGCCATCGGATAATTGATCCCGCGGCCCAGGAACAGCACGTCCCGCGCCTTGGAAATCTCATGCGCGACGGCGGCGATGTTCTTCTCTTCCTTCAGCACCTCGGTCATGTGCCGCGGCGCCTCGATCAGCGCCTGCACATATTCCTTCTCCTGCGCCGCGGTGATCGTGCCGCGCAGCTTGCCCGCCAGAAGCGCAAGGCAAGCCAGCGCCGCCAGCTGGCAGGTGAAGGCCTTGGTCGAGGCCACGCCGATTTCTGGCCCGGCAAAGGTGCGCACCACCAACTCGCTTTCGCGCGCGATGGTCGATTCCGGCACATTGACCACGGCCACCGTGTGCTGCCCCTGCGCCTTGCAATAACGCAGTGCGGCCAGCGTATCCGCCGTCTCGCCCGACTGTGAGACCACCAGCGCCATGCCATTCCTGGTCAGCGGTGCCTCGCGGTAGCGGAATTCGGAGGCCACATCCACCTCGGCCGGAAGCCGCGCCACCTTCTCAAACCAGTATTTCGAGGCCAGCCCCGCATAATAGGCCGTGCCGCAAGCCACGATGGAGATGCGGTCCAGCGCCGTGAAATCGAACGGCAGCTTCTCCGGCACCTTTACGGTGCGCGTGGCAAAATCGATATATTCCGCCAGCGTGTGGCCCACCACTTCCGGCTGCTCTTCAATCTCCTTGGCCATGAAGTGACGGTGGTTGCCCTTGTCCACCATCATCGCCGATGCCTGGCTGAAATTGATCGGCCGCACCACATGGCGTCCGGCCGCGTCAAAAATCTGCATCGACTTGCGCGTCAGCACCACCCAGTCGCCGTCCTCGAGATAGGTGATGCGGTTCGTGAAGGGCGCCAGGGCAATGGCGTCCGAGCCGAGATACATTTCCCCCTGCCCGTGGCCCACAGCCAGCGGCGGCCCGTTGCGAGCGCCCACCATCAGGTCGCCCTCGCTCTTGAACATGATGGCCAGCGCAAAGGCACCATGCAGCCGCGCCAGCACGTGACGCACCGCATCAACAGGCGCAGCACCCTTGGCGCGCTCCTGCGCCAGCAGATGCGCCACCACTTCGGTGTCGGTCTGGGTTTCAAACACCACGCCCTTGGCGCTCAGTTCGGCCTTCAGTTCGGCGAAGTTTTCGATTATGCCATTGTGAACAATCACCACATCGCCGGAAATATGCGGGTGGGCATTGGTCTCATTGGGCACGCCATGCGTGGCCCAGCGCGTGTGGCCAATGCCGGAGCTGCCGTTCAGCGGCGCCTCGCGCAGCTTGTCTTCCAGGTTGCGCAGCTTGCCCGGCGCGCGGCGGCGCTCAATCTTGCCGCCTTCCAGCGTTGCTACGCCGGCGGAGTCATAGCCGCGGTATTCAAGCCGCCGCAATGCCTCGACAATATCCAGCGCCACGGGCCTGTTGCCCAGAATGCCTACAATGCCACACATGCTGTCTTATCCCTTGCCTTTTGCCTTGGCGTCCTTGAGAGCCTTCTTGACGCTGCGGTAGCGTTTGGCCCAGCCTTCCTTGATGATCAGTTCCGGCCTAGAAACGGCCAGCGAATCCGGCGGGATCTCCCTGGTGATCACGCTCGAAGCCGCGATGTTCGAGCCTGCCCCCACTTTCACTGGAGCAACCAGCGAGGTGTTGGAGCCCACAAAGACATTCTCGCCAATCTCGGTCAGATGCTTTTCATAGCCATCATAGTTGCAGGTGATCGTGCCGGCCCCGATGTTGCTGCCAGCGCCCACCACGGCATCGCCGATATAGGTGAGGTGGTTCGCCTTGGCACCTTTGCCGATCACGGCTTTCTTCACTTCAACGAAATTTCCAATGTGGGCATTCTCTCCGATCTCAGCCCCCGGCCGCAGCCGCGCGAATGGCCCGATGCGCGCGCCACTCGAAATCACGGTGCCTTCAATATGTGAGTTGGCCAATATCTCAACGTCATCTCCAACCACTACGCCGGGGCCGAAGAATACATTGGGCTCAACCACCACATCCTTGCCCAGTTTGGTGTCCGCGGAAAAATACACCGTGTCCGGATCAATCAGCGTGGCGCCGCCGGCCATGGCCGCGCGCCGCGCCTCGCGCTGATACTCGCGCTCAAGCACAGAAAGCTGGGCCCGGTCATTGACACCGGCCACTTCCATTTCATCGCAAGTCGCAAGCGCCACTTTGGTCTTGGCCTTGTTCGCCAGCTTCACCAGATCAGTGAGGTAAAATTCGCCCTTGGCATTTTTGTTGGAAAGTTTCGGAATGATTTGCCACAGCAACTCATTGTCGATGGCGATGTAGCCTGAATTGCAAAGCCTGATCTTGCGCTCGGCGGGCGAGGCATCCAACTGCTCACGGATGTCGAGCACCGCCTTGCCCTTGGTAATCATGCGGCCATAACCAAAAGGGTTCTCCGCCTCAAAAGCCAGAACTGCCATCCGGTGCTTGGCGTCAATCTTCGCCGCGAGCGCGCGCAGTGTGTCCGCCTTCACCAGCGGCGCATCGCCCCAAAGCGTGAGAACGGTTCCTTTGAAGCCTGCCAATGCTTCCTTGGCCATCGAGACTGCATGGCCGGTGCCTAGACGTTCGCGCTGTTCGGAAAATTGGCAATTGGGGATGACACCGCGCGCTTCCTGCAGGACGCCCGGCATGTCCGGCCCGTGAATGACCACCACCTTGGCTGCACCCAATTCCTTGCCGGCATGCAAAACATGCGAAAGCATCGAGCGCCCGGCGATCTTGTGCAAAACCTTGGGTATGGCGGATTTCATGCGCGTGCCCATGCCCGCCGCCAAAACCACCAAAGCCAACTCCGCCATCGTTCCCCCCACGCAATTGATTCTGCGCTTCTAGAGCTTAAACCTCACCACTCGGTTAGGAATGTGGGGTTTTTGTGGGAAGGTAAAGCCTGCCTTAAGCCCAATTCCGGCCTTGACCCTGCCGCGGTGCACAACTATGTTCCGCGCACTTTTCAAGGGCCGCCAATGGGTGCCGCCCTGTGGGCCCGTAGCTCAGTGGTAGAGCATCTGACTTTTAATCAGAGGGTCGTGGGTTCGAAACCCGCCGGGCTCACCATTTCTTATCCAAATCAAACACTTCTCCGCTGCGGCACCAGTCTTTCAAGACGCCCGAAGGCCTGCACGATCACATAGGTCAGAGCCAGATAAACCAGCGCCACGAACAGCAGCGGCTCATAAATCCGGTAGGTATCCTGCATCACCTTGTGGGCCACGCCCATCAGGTCTTGCACCGGCACGGTGAAGGCCAACGGCGTTGACTTGAGCTGGCCGATCACTTCGCCCGTCAGAGTTGGCAACACTTTCAGGAAAGCGCTGGGAAACCAGATGCGCCGCAGAACCAGCCCGGGGCTCATGCCCATCGCCTCAGCGGCTTCCAACTCCCCGCCTGGCACCGATAGGAAGGCCCCGCGCATGATCTCTGCCTCATAACCAGCAAAGCTCAAGGTGAAGGCCAGAATGACATAATAAATCGCGTCGAGCCGGATCAGCCACATCAGGTTTTCACGCGCCCCTGGAATAAGCGGAAACAGCGAGCCGATGCCATAGTACAAGAGGTAAAGCTGCATGAGCAGCGGCGTGCCCCGGATATAGCTGCAATATGCCCCGGCCAGCTTGCGGGCGAGATACCCACCTTTCACCTGCGCCAGAGCCAGAGGAATGGCCAGCGCAAATCCGGCCACCACCGAAACGACCAGCACTTCCAAGGTGATCAGAAGGCCTTCAGCCAAGGCGGGCAAGTAGTCCGGCAGCCATTCCCAACGCATCACGGCACCGCCACCGGGCCACGCTGCCCGCGCCGCAGCCTGCGCTCTGCCCAGCCAAAGCCGGCAATCGAGGTTTGTGAGATCGCCAGATAGATGGCTTGTGCCGTGACATACAGAACGAAATAGCGCTTCGAAACACCCGCCGCCTGTTGCGTGGCCAAAGCCAGCTCAGTGAAACCGACCAGTGAAACCAGCGCTGAATCCTTGGTGATGTTCAGCCACAAATTGGCAAGCCCCGGCAGGGCATTGGGCAGCATGGCTGGCAGCGTGATCCGCCGGAAGCGCAGGAACCGGGTCATGCCCAAGGCTTCCGCCGCTTCGATCTGCCCTTTGGGCACCGCCATGATCGCGGCCCGCAACACTTCCGTCGAGTAAGCGCCTTGCACTGCGCCCAGAACCACAATGGCAGCCACCATGCCGCTGACCTGCAACGCACCGATGCCAACCAGTGCGAACAGGCCGTTCAACGCGTCGGTGCCCGCGTAGTAAAGCAGCATGATCAGGATCGCTTCCGGCAGGGCGCGAAAAAGCGTGGTGTAGCCATTGAGCCCTTTGGCAAGCAAGCCCGCGCTGGAAAGCTTTCCCACCGCACCAAGGAGGCCCAGCCCAAGGCCTAGCGCATAGCCAAAAATGGAGATTTCCAGGGTGTGGCACGCACCCCAGAACAATTCGTCGCCATACCCCTGGTCACCCCAGGAAAGCAAAGTCCAAAGCGGAACGGCCGCGGCAAACAGATGCATCACGGCCCCTCCCCCAGCGGCATCAGCTTATTTTGCGCCTGGCAGCTTGAGCTTGCCTGTCAATTTCCACTGTTCGGTAATCTTGGCAAATGTTCCGTTCGCGGCAAGGTCAGCAATGCCCTTGTTGAACTTCGCCTGCAGCGCCGTATCTTCCTTGCGGATGCCAAGGCCCACGCCAACACCGAAAATGGCTTCATCATAGGGAACGGCGCCCTTTTGCTCACAGCAGCCGCCCTGGTCTGATTTCAGGAAGTCATCCAGCGTCACGCCATCAGCCAAAATATAGTCCAGCCGCCCAGCGGCGAGATCGGCATTGACCTGATCCTGGGTTTCATAGGTCTTGATCACGGCACCCGCAGGCTCGAAATATTTCTTCGCATAGGCGGCGTGAATTGTTGAAACCTGCACGCCGACATTCTTGCCTTTCAGATGCGCGGGCGAAATATCCTTGTCAGCCCCCTTCGGCCCGATCAGCACTGGCAGAGAATTGTAGTACATGTTCGAGAAGGCGATGGTCTTCTGGCGCTCTTCGGTGATCGACATCGAAGAAAGGATGGCGTCGAACTTTTTCGCCTGCAGGGCGGGGATGATGCCATCCCATGCCACTTCTTCCACGGCGCACTTCTCGCCAATATCGGCACACAGCGCGTTCATGAAATCAATTTCCCAGCCAACCCATTTGCCGGAGGCATCTTTCGATGTGAATGGCGGATAAGGTTCCGCCGCCACACCCATCTTCAAATCCGCAAAGGCTGGCGTTGCGCCTGCGAGCGCGGCGCCAAGAGCGGCCCCCAACACCAGCTTGGTGAAATGTTTCATGATAACTCTCCCTCTTCGCCGCGCCTGCTTGTTTGCACGGAGTTGTTGGGCGCCCCCGCCCGATTGAACCTCATTACCTAAGACCCGGCCCGACCAGATCCTTTGCCCCCGGCATTCACTTGCCTACGCCACGAACAAAACCCGGCCAAACTGCGATTATAGCGCATTATTCGCAAAGAGGCCAGTTTTCACATCCCGCTGGTGCCAGCGGCAATATTTGTCCCGGCCCCGTCAGGAGTGGAGCCGGGCAACGAATTGTTTGCAGCGCAACGATTTGGGACTGGCAAAAACCTGCGCCGGGGTCCCCTCTTCTTCAATCCTGCCTTGATGCAGGAAGATGACATGGGAGGAGACATCCCTGGCAAACTTCATTTCATGGGTCACCAAAATCATGGTCCGGCCCTCCTGGGCCAAGTCACGGATGACTTTCAGAACCTCCCCGACCAATTCAGGGTCCAATGCCGAAGTGGGTTCATCAAACAGCATCACCTTGGGCTCCATGCACAGCGCGCGGGCGATGGCGGCGCGCTGTTGCTGCCCCCCTGAAAGAAATGCTGGATATTGATCCTTCTTGTCGTAAAGCCCAACTTTCTGCAGCAAGGCTTCCGCGCGGGCGATCGCTTCCGCCTTCGGCAGCTTTAGCACGTGCACGGGCGCTTCGATCACATTCTGCAGGATGGTCATGTGCTGCCAAAGATTGAAGCTTTGGAACACCATGCCAAGCCGCGCCCGGATGCGTTCAAGCTGACGCTCATCAACGGGGTGGAGATTGCCATCGGCCCTCGGCTGAAGCAGCAGTTCCTCACCTGCAACGATGATGCGCCCCTGCGACGGACGCTCGAGAAAATTGATGCAGCGCAAGAATGTGCTTTTGCCCGAGCCGGAGGCACCAATCAGCGAAACCACATCACCATTCTGCGCCGTCAGACCTACGCCTTTGAGCACCTCTAGGGGGCCAAAGGACTTATGAAGATCTTTCACCTCAATCGCGGGGGTTGCGCTAATGATATTGACCTTTCACTGAAACCACAAATCACCGCGCTGCCAGAAATCCTTGCGCTACTCTGTGATGTGCGACTCTGAGTTCTGCAATATCAATGCCAAGCGGCAACCCGTCAAGCAGCCTCCACTGACCCGCAACCATGACACGATCGGCCCTGTGTGCACCGCACAAAACCAGCGCCGCCAGCGGGTCGCCCGCTCCCGAGAAACGCAATTCGTCAAGCTTGAACAGCGCAAAGTCAGCCTGCTTGCCCCTCGCGATCTCGCCAATGTCGCTCCGCCCAAGGCAAGCGGCTGACCCTTTGGTGGCCCAGCGCAGGACATCAAAGTGCGTGACCTTCTGGCCGTAAGTCAGCCGGTTCAGAAGCAGGGCATGGCGCACCCCTTCCATCAGGTTTGAGGAATCATTGGAGGCCGAGCCATCAACGCCGAGGCCGAGGGGCACGCCAGCAGCCTCAAGCTCACAGGAGCGGCAGCGGCCTGAGGCCAGCGTCATGTTTGAAGTTGGACAATGGCAAACGCCCACCCCATGCTTGCCGAGTTTGGCAATGTCAGAGTCGTTGAAGTGGATGCCATGTGCCAGCCAGGTGCGGTTTGAAAGCCAGCCGCAATCCTCCAGGTAGTCCAGCGGCCGCATTTTGAAAGTGGCGACGCAAAACTCATCCTCATCATGGGTTTCAGCCAAATGGGTGTGCAAGCGGCAATCATGTTTCTCGGCCAGCGCAGCAGTCTCACGCATCAGCTCGCGCGTCACAGAGAATGGCGAGCAAGGCGCCAATGCCATCTGGATATGCGCGCCCTCGCCGCGCTCATGGTATTTGCCAATCACCCGCTCACTGTCGGCCAGAATCGCGTCCATGTCCTGCACCACGCTGTCCGGTGGCAAACCACCATCCTTCTGGGAGAGGTTCATAGATCCGCGCGTCACGGTCATGCGCATGCCCAGTCTCCGGGCTTCTTCAACCTGGATGTCCATGGCGTCATCAAGGCCAGCAGGGAAAACATAATGATGGTCGGACGAGGCGGTGACGCCGCTCATCAACAGTTCAGTGAGCGCCAGCTTTGTTGCAATGCGGTGAGCCTCGGGATTTAGCCGCGCCCAGACCGGATAGAGCGCCTTGAGCCAATCAAAAAGTTCCTTGTTGATGGCTTGGGGGTGCGCCCGCGTGAGCGTCTGGTAGAAGTGGTGATGGGTATTGATCAGCCCCGGCAAAACCACATGCGCCGATGCATCAAACACATGGTCATGGGCGGGCACTGCGCCGCGGCCCACGAGCGCTGTGATTTTCGCCCCTTCCACGACAATGCCGCCCTCGGCACCCTGCGCCAGGATGGCCAGCGGGTTCTTGATCCACAGCTTCATTCAGGTTTAACCTCATGTTCAAAATTACAGGGAGGATAAAATGAATTTGACCAAAACCGCAACGCTCACACTGGCACTTGGCACAGCATTTTGGGCTGCCGCCTCCGCCTCGCTGCGCGCCGCCGACATGGAAAAGGAACTCAACATCGTCGCCTGGCCCGGCTACATTGAGCGTGGTGAAAGCGACAAGAACTACGATTGGGTGACGGGCTTCGAAAAGGAGACGGGCTGCAAGGTCAACGTCAAGACCGCCGCGACCTCCGATGAAATGGTCACGCTGATGAACCAGGGTGGTTTTGACCTGGTGACGGCTTCTGGCGATGCCAGCCTGCGCCTCGTGGCCGGCAAGAAGGTGCAGCCCATCGATGTCTCGAAGATCGCCAATTGGGCCAATGTCGATAAGCGCCTGCAGGACGCGCCCTGGCACACAGTTGATGGCAAGCACTATGGCACGCCCTATCAGTGGGGCCCCAACGTGCTGGCCTATAACAGCAATGTCTTCAAGGAAGCCCCCAAAAGCTGGAGCGTGGTGTTCGAAGAACAGAACTTGCCCGACGGCAAGAGCAACAAGGGCCGTGTGCAGGCATACTATGGCCCGATCTACATCGCTGATGCCGCCGTCTACTTGATGAAGAAGAAGCCGGAGCTTGGCATCAAGAACCCCTACGAACTGAACAAGGATCAATATGCTGCAGCGCTTGATCTGGTCACCAAGCAGCGCGCGCTGGTCGGCCAATATTGGGGCGATGCCAACAAGCAGGTTGATGACTTCAAGAACGAAGGCGTGGTCGCATCTTCCTCTTGGCCCTTCCAGGTGAACCTTATTCAGGGTGACAAAGACGCGATGGCCAAGACGCCGATCGCTTCCACCATTCCTGAAGAAGGCGCCACTGGCTGGGCAGACACCACCATGATGCATGCCGAGGCCGCCCACCCCAACTGCGCCTATGCCTGGCTGAACCACTCGCTGGATGCAAAGGTGCAAGGCGATGTGGCCGCGTGGTTTGGTTCGGTTCCCGCAGTTCCCGCTGCCTGCAAGGGCAATGAATTGCTGACCGACACCGGCTGTGACACCAATGGCGCCGCCAACTTCGACAAGATCTGGTTCTGGCGCACCCCCATTGGCAAGTGTGAGGCAGAAGGAACCTGCGTGCCCTACTCGCAATGGGCCAAGGACTATCTGGCGGTTCAAGGCAAGTAACACCTTTGGCCCGCCACTTTCGAGCGGCGGGCCAACTGCCAGATGCTGAATTCCCTGTCCAATCTGTTCTACAGAAGGCCCCAGCTGCTCACGGCGCTCTTGCTTGGGGGGCCTTTGGCATGGATTGGCGTCGTCTATATCGGGTCACTTTTTGCCCTCTTGATCCAGAGCTTCTACCATCTCGATGATTTCTCCGGCACCGTGGTGCACGAATTCACGCTGTCCACCTATGCGGAACTGGCGGCCACTGCAAACTTGCAGATCATCATGCGCACGGTCGTCATGGCAGCACTTGTCACCCTGGCCGCCAGCATTGTTGCATTCCCCATTGCCTACTACGCGGCCCGCCATGCCCGCGGCAAATGGAAGGCGCTCTTTTATCTCGCAGTCATGATGCCGCTGTGGTCATCGTATCTTGTGAAAATCTATGCCTGGAAGCTGATCCTCGCCAAGGAAGGCATTGTCAGCTGGATTGCCGCGACGCTGCATCTGAGCTGGCTCTTGGATGGCCTGCTGTCCACGCCCATCATTGGCGGTTCATCCCTGTCTTTCAGCTATATCGGCACCTTCCTCGTGTTCCTCTACATTTGGCTGCCCTACATGATCCTGCCCATCCAGGCGGCGCTGGAGCGGGTGCCCAACGATTTTGTCGAAGCCGCCGCGGACTTGGGCGCAACCCCGCGCCAGGCTTTCCGTGACGTGATCTTTCCATTGGCATTTCCCGGCGTGATTGCGGGATCCATTTTCACTTTCTCCCTCACACTGGGCGACTACATCGTGCCGCAGATCGTCGGCAATTCCCGCGCCATGATTGGCCAGGCTGTTTACACGCTGCAAGGCACGGCGGGTGACATTCCGCTTGCCGCGGCCTTCACCGTGGTGCCCATGGTGATCATGGGTTTCTATCTCTTGGCGGCGCGCCGCATGGGGGCCTTCGATGCGCTCTGAGGCGGGCTGGGGCCTCAAGCTCGCCGCAGGTGCGGGCATCGCATTCCTGCATTTGCCCCTGGCGTTGATTGTGCTTTACGCCTTCACCACGGAAGAGAAGAGCTTCCAATTCCCGCCGCCGGGGCTCACGCTGCATTGGTTCAGTGCCGCTTGGTTCGACAGGCCGGATATTTGGCCGCCGCTATGGCTTTCTCTCAGGGTTGCGGCCATCGCAACGGCTTTTGCACTCGTCTTTGGCACTCTCGCAGCTGCCGCCCTTTCACGCGCCAGGTTTTTCGGTAAGGACCAGCTCTCGCTCTTGTTCATCTTGCCCATCGCATTACCGGGCATCATCACGGGCATTGCCCTGCGCTCGGCTTTTGACATCATGAACCTGCCCTTCTCCACCCTCACAATCATTCTGGGCCACGCAACCTTTTGCATCGTGGTAGTTTACAACAACGCGCTGGCCCGTTTCCGCCGCCTATCACCCAGCATGGTTGAAGCGTCGATGGATTTGGGCGCCAACAGCTTCCAAACTTTCAGGCACATTGTTTTGCCGCAGATTGCTTCGGCCCTCCTGGCAGGCGGAATGCTGGCATTTGCACTTTCTTTCGATGAAGTGATTGTGACCACATTCACCGCTGGCCAGCAATCCACCTTGCCCATTTGGATGCTGCAGGAATTGATCCGTCCACGCCAGCGCCCTGTCACCAATGTGGTGGCCATCATTGTGATCGCTGTCACCTTCCTGCCAATCCTTGCCGCCTATTACTTCACGCGCCAGGATGAACATCGGCAGGGATAATCAAGTGGCAACGTCACCCATTTTCCACTGCTCATGCGTGGCTGCGCGGAATTCCTCAAACTTGCTGGCATCAATCGCATCACGCATGCCCTGCATCAGCGATTGGTAGTAGGCAATGTTGGCCCAGCTGAGCAGCATCATGCCCAGCAATTCGCCGGAACGGATCAGGTGATGCAGATAGGCCCGGCTGTATTGTGACAGGGCCGGGCACGGATGTTCAGCATCAAGCGGGCGCGGATCATCCGCATGCTTGGCATTGCGCAGGTTGATCTTGCCAAAGCGCGTGAAAGCCTGCCCATGCCTGCCCGAACGCGTGGGCATCACGCAGTCAAACATGTCAACCCCGCGCGCCACGGATTCAAGAATGTCATCTGGCGTACCAACTCCCATGAGATAGCGCGGCCGGTCCACCGGCAAAGCCGGCGTGGTGAAATCCAGTGTGGAAAGCATCAGCTTCTGGCCCTCGCCCACCGCAAGGCCACCGATGGCATAACCCTCAAAGCCAATCTGTTTCAGACCTTCAGCACTGGCCAGCCGCATCCGCTCATCAGTGCCGCCCTGCACAATGCCGAAGTTGCCATGCCCCGGCTGGCTGACAGATTGGAAGGCCTTGCGTGAGCGTTCGGCCCAGCGCAGCGAAAGCTGCATGGCCTTTTCAGCCTCTTTTTCCGTGTGCGGAAACTGGATGCACTGGTCCAGTTGCATCTGGATGTCAGAGCCCAGCAAACGCTGGATTTCCATCGCCCGCTCCGGCGACAGTTCATACTTGCGGCCGTCAATATGCGATGAAAACGTGGCGCCAGCTTCCTTGATCTTGCGGATCTTGGAGAGGGACATGATCTGGAATCCGCCAGAGTCAGTCAGGATCGGCCCCTGCCAACCTGTGAACTTGTGCAGCCCGCCCAGTGCCGCCACCTGTTCCGCACCGGGCCGCAACATCAAGTGATAGGTGTTGCCAAGGATAATGTCCGCCCCCGTGCCCTTCACCTGATCCATATAGAGGCCTTTGACAGTGCCGACCGTGCCAACCGGCATGAAGGCCGGCGTGCGAATGTCTCCATGGGCGGTGTGAACCGTGCCGCGCCGCGCCGCGCCATCCTTCTTGTGAAGCGTGAACTTGAATTGTTTGGTCATGCCGCTGGCCATAGCAGGCTGGCATCGCCATAGGAATAGAACCGATAGTTCGTGGCGATGGCGTGGGCATAGGCCGCCCTCATGCGCTCCATTCCCGCGAAGGCGCAAACCAGCATGAAAAGCGTAGATTTCGGCAGGTGGAAATTGGTGACAAGACCATCCACCGCACGGAACTGATAGCCCGGAGTGATGAATATTTCCGTTGTGCCGCTGAAAGGCTCCAACCCGCTAGATTCGAGCAATCGCAGCGACGTTGTGCCGACGGCGATGATGCGCCCGCCAGCGGCGCGGGCGGCCTTCAGCTTTGCCGCCACACCAGCCGTCACCTCACCCCACTCCGCATGCATTTTATGGTCCCTGGTGTCTTCGGCCTTTACAGGTAGAAACGTCCCGGCACCGACATGAAGGGTCACAAATTCATGTTCAATTTCAGCATGTTGTAGCTGTTCCATCAACTCCGGAGTGAAGTGAAGGCCTGCCGTGGGCGCCGCCACTGCGCCGCTCTGGCGAGCAAAGATTGTCTGGTAGTCGCGCCGATCCTGCTCGTCTTGCGCGCGCTTGGATTCAATATAGGGCGGCAAAGGCATGCGCCCCGCCGCCGCGATCGCAGTGTCGAGTTCCGCGCCTGATTGCTCAAAGTGGAGCGTGACTTCACCGGCCTCGCCTTTGGTTTCCACCTGCGCCTTCAGCGCGCAAAATTCCAGGCTGTCACCCTGTTCCAGCTTTTTGGCGGGTTTGACAAAGGCTTTCCAGCGTTCACCATCAAGGCGCATGTGCAACAGGGCCTCGATCTTTGGCCTTGTGCCAAGCCGCCCGACGCGGTGGCCGCTCAGGGCCGCCGGAATTACTTTGGTGTTGTTGAAAACCAGCACATCGCCGCGCCGCAACAGCTTCGGCAAATCCGCCACCGTCCTGTCGCCTAGCTGCGCGCCCACTTCCAGCAAACGCGCCGCTTCACGCGGAACCGCCGGACGAAGGGCAATCCTGTCCGGCGGCAAATCAAAGTCAAAATCCGAAACGCGCATGGCGCTTCACGTCACAAGTCCGCGGCAACCCGCATCGTTGCGATCTTGTCCGGCTGGCGCACGGGCTCGCCGCGCTTGATGCCGTCCACAACATCCATGCCCTCGGACACTTTGCCCCAGACAGTGTATTGCTTGTCGAGGAACGAGGCATCACCAAAGCAGATGAAGAACTGGCTGTTCGCCGAGTTCGGGTTGGAAGAACGCGCCATGGAGCAAACACCGCGCTGGTGCGATTCCTTGGAGAATTCAGCCTTCAGGTCGGGCTTCTTGGAACCACCCATGCCAGTGCCAGTGGGATCACCGCCCTGCGCCATGAAGCCCTCGATCACGCGGTGAAACACCACGCCATCATAGAACTTTTCGCGGGCCAATTCCTTGATGCGGGCCACATGGCCCGGCGCCAGGTCAGGGCGCAATTCAATCACCACCCTGCCCTTGGCCTTGCCTGCGTGATCGGCAATTTCCAGGTGAAGCGTGTTTTCGAGATCAGCCATTATTGCACCGTCACTTTCGTCATCTTGTCTGGGCCATCAACCTGGCCGGATTGCGGGTCGCCCTTCTTGATCTGGTCGACACACTTCATGCCGGCCTCATCAACCTCGCCCCACACCGTGTATTGGTTGTCGAGGAAGCCACCATCGGCAAACATCACGAAGAACTGGCTGTTGGCCGAGTTCGGGTCCTGCGCCCGCGCCATGCCAACCGTACCACGCTTGAAATGCTCCTTGGTGAATTCTGCGGCCAGGTTCGGCTCCTTTGAACCGCCAGCCCCCGTGCCGGTCGGGTCACCCGTCTGGGCCATGAAGCCATCGATCACCCGGTGAAACACGATGCCGTCATAGAACCCCTGCGAGGCAAGCTTCGTCACCTGCGCAACATGCTTCGGCGCCAAATCAGGGCGCAGTTTTATCACAAAGCTGCAGTTCTTGGAGGTGTCCACCTTCAAGGCGGAAGCCGCAAAGGAAGGCGCGGCGGCGAGCGACAGGGCCGCTGCGGCAATCAGGATTCGTTTCATCAAATTCTCCGTTAGGGTGGTCAGCCAACTAGCCCTATTCGCCCATGAAGGCAACAGCGTGGCATTGGCCTGAAAATCAGCTATGGAAGGGCCATGAAGCCACCATTCAAAAAAGCCGCCCCGACCTACGCACGCAAATTCCCGCCAGGCCCAAAGCCCCGCCCGGCGCCGCTGAATGAGACCGAGCGCAAGCTTGAATTCGACCCCGAAAATGACCTGATCTACGGCGCACATTCAGTTGCTGCGGCCTTGGCCAACCCCAAGCGCAAGCCGGTGAAGTTGTGGGCCACTGAAAATGGTGCGGCCCGCATCAAGGGTGAGGTGAAGCCTTTGCCCCTTGATCCCGAGATCGTGCACCCGCGCCTGCTCGACCATATGTTGAAATCTGCCGATGCGGTGCATCAAGGCATCATCCTTGAGGCCAGGCCGTTGCAGCAGCCGCGGCTGGACCAGATCCCGCGCCAGGGCCTCGTGCTGGTGCTCGATCAGGTGACTGACCCGCACAATGTCGGCGCCATCATGCGTTCCTGCGCAGCCTTCAATGTCACCGCCTTGGTAGCGACCGCGCGCCACGCCGCTGATACCAACGGCGCTTTTCTCAAGGCCGCATCCGGCGCCTTTGAACATGTGCCCTATGTCACCGTCACCAATCTGGCGCGGGCACTCGCTGAACTGAAGACTTATGGCTTCACTTTGGTTGGGCTCGATTCCGAAGCGCCGGCCACCATGGATGAAATCGGCACGGCCCGCCCACTCGCACTGGTGCTTGGCGCCGAAGGCAAGGGGCTGCGGCAGCTGACGCGCGAAACTTGCGATACCGTAGCGCGCATAGATATGCCCGGCGCGATCAAGAGTCTCAATGTTTCCATCGCCGCAGCCATTTCGCTCTACGCGTTGACAAGAAAATAGGGCCGGATCGCTCCGGCCCTTGCTCCTGTCGCCCAGTCGTCCCGACCCTGCGTGGAATTAATAGCCGCCGCCTTTGCTCAGTGTCGGGCCATAGTGAATGACATAGCCGGGGTCATAGCAGCCACAGCCATAGGCGCCGAACGGATAGCCACCCATGCCCTCCATCATCATCGGCATATGGCGGCGAAGCTTCATCCGCTTGTGCCTGTGCATGGCATGGCCATAAGCTTGCGCCATGCCATATCCCATGTCACCGCCATAGCCATAACCACCCGCATAACCGTAGCCGCCATCCAGCCCATAGCCGCCAGTGAACGCATAGTCCGCGCCTTCACGCTGGCGGCGCTCTGCCTGCATCACCGCAGCCGGGCTGCCCACAAATCCGCCCGAAACATATCCACCGTTCCACCCGAAGCTTTGTGCTCCAGCATTGAAACCTGCACCGTAACCAGCAAAGGCATGATGAGTGCGGTGAACATTGAACCCAGTTTGATAACCACCAAAGGCATATCCGCCCTGGCCGCCAAAGTAGCTGTCACCGTGGTAAACAAAGCCCGGGCCATAACGGCATTCGCTCACGCTGCGCACAGGAATGACGCGGCCGTTCACTACGCAGGTGATATTGGTTTCAATTGAGGGCGTGCTGCCGCCACCACCATAGACGACATCGCCACCAAAGCCGCCACCAAACCGGTAATGCCCATCAAAGCCACCATGGCCATGGCCGCCGTGGCCACCCTCGCCTCCACCACCATTGCCACCGCCCTTGCCGGTTCCGCCGTCGCCCCCGCCGCCCTTGCCGGTTCCGCCGTCGCCCCCGCCACCCTTGCCTGTGCCGCCGTCACCACCACCCTTGCCAGTGCCGCCGTCACCACCACCGCCTTTGCCGGTGCCACCGTCACCGCCGCCACCCTTGCCAGTGCCGCCATCACCACCTTTGCCAGTGCTGCCCATGCCTCCAGAAACCTGGCCCTTGTGGCCGCCACTTCCATGGTGGCCGCCAGCCGCGGCATCATGCAACCCCACTGCGAATGGCGCGACCACAAACAGCCCCAAAACCGCCATGGCCGGCATTATCAACTTCCGAGAGTGAAACATTTGGCTTTCCCCAATTAACGAAACCTTGCCCATTTGTTCCACTTTGGAACAGTCCGGGATCAGTTCTTGACCGATACAAGGGGGTGTTGCAGCCCAGAGGCCAAATGGATTAAAGGCAGCAGCGGAGCGCGATTTGCTCCGTTAACAATGAGGATGTGGCGCTGTTCGCCCCATTTCAGGGCCGGTTTAGCTCAGTTGGTAGAGCACCTGATTTGTAATCAGGGGGTCGGGGATTCGAGTTCCTCAACCGGCACCATTTTCCAAGGCACTGGATTTCGTCTGCAAGACCACAAGCAGGCACATTGGCCCGCCAACCCCGGCAGGCCATCCCATCACGCAATCAGAAGGCCGACTTGAGTTTCCCGATCAGGTCACGCTGCGTCAGGTTCATGTGCAGCGGGGTCACCGAAATCTTGCGTGAAAACACGGCGGCAAGATCGGTTCCCGCCGGTGGCGCGCCACGTTCGCGCGCAAAGCCCAGCCAATAATAATTGAACCCGCGCGCATCCACCCGGCCATCCACGGTGAGATAGTTCTGGTCGCGCTTGCCCTGCTCGGTCACTTCGATGCCGGCGACATCATCGACACGGCAGTCAGGAAAATTGACGTTGATCAGGTTCCCGGCGCCGAAATCGAGCCCGAGCAGCTTTTTCACCACTTCAGGCCCATGCGC
The DNA here is from genome assembly GCA_028868695.1 of Alphaproteobacteria bacterium. GTDB lineage: Bacteria > Pseudomonadota > Alphaproteobacteria > Rhizobiales > Aestuariivirgaceae > Aestuariivirga. The sequence continues at coordinate 28,548 of JAGWTZ010000009.1, forward strand.
CGCAGCAACGGCGAAGGTGATGCCATTGTCATGCATGCCGACCACTTGCGACAGCGCGATGGACTTGATGCCGAGAGAGGTTCCTTCCATTGCGGCAGCAATGGTGCCTGAATAGGTCACGTCATCTGCGATGTTTTGGCCTCGGTTCACCCCTGAAAGCAAGAGATCGGGCAAGCCAGGCATGATCTTGCGGCAGGCCATGATCACACAATCTGTCGGCGTTCCGGATACTTCATAATGCCGCCCTTCTATGTGACGGTAGCGCAGCGGGTTCGAAAGGCTCAGCGAATGCCCCGCGCCAGACCGTTCTTCATCGGGTGCTACCACCCACACATCATCACTCAGCGTGCGGGCGATGTTTTCGAGTATCTTCAGCCCCGGCCCGTGGATGCCGTCATCATTGGTGACCAGAATGCGCATGGCTCATTTGCCCCGCTGGATGACGCCAAGCCCGCCCATGTAAGGCTGCAAGGCTTGCGGCACTGTCACCGAACCATCCGGGTTCTGGTAGTTTTCCAAAATGGCAACCAGCGTGCGGCCTACCGCCAAGCCAGAACCATTCAGCGTATGCACATAGCGCGATTGCTTGGCGTCAGCCGCCTTGGAGCGTGCTTCCATGCGCCGCGCCTGGAAGTCGCCCAACTGCGAACAGGAAGAAATCTCACGGAAGGCATTTTGGCCAGGCAGCCACACTTCAAGGTCATAGGTCTTGCGGCTGCCGAAGCCCATGTCGCCGGAGCACAGAAGCATGGTGCGGTAATGCAGGCCCAGCCGCTTCAGGATTTCCTCGGCGCAGGCTGTCATGCGTTCATGCTCGGCGTTGGACTGTTCCGGCGTGGTGATGGACACCAGTTCAACTTTGGAGAACTGGTGCTGGCGGATCATGCCGCGCGTGTCGCGGCCTGCTGCACCGGCTTCTGCGCGGAAACATGGCGTATATGCCGTCATCCGCAGCGGCAGCTGGGCCTCATCCAGAACCTGCTCGCGCACCAGATTGGTGAGTGGGGCTTCAGCTGTCGGAATGAGCCAATGGCCGGAGGTTGTCTTGAACAGGTCCTCGGCGAATTTTGGCAATTGCCCCACACCATACATCGCTTCATCGCGCAGCATGTAAGGCGCATAGGTCTCGCTATAGCCGAACTCAGTTGTGTGGATATCAAGCATGAACTGGGCAAGGGCCCTTTCCATCCGCGCCAGCGCACCTTTGAGAACCACAAACCGCGCGCCCGAAAGCTTGGCCGCAATTTCAAAGTCCATCAGCTTCAGGCCTTCGCCAATGTCAAAGTGCTGCAGCGGCTGATAGTTGAACTCGGGCTTCACGCCCCAGCGCCGGACTTCGACATTGCCATGCTCATCCTTGCCATCGGGAACATCAGGCAACGGGATGTTGGGGATCACGCAAAGCGCGTCATTCAACGCCTTGGTCAACTGGCGCTCAGTCTCTTCGCCGCTTGTGACAGCATCTTTCAAGCTTGCCACTTCGGCCTTGAGTTTGTCGGCCAGGGCATTGTCCTTCTTGCCCATCGCGGCGCCAATTTCCTTCGACAGGCTGTTGCGGCGGCTCTGCGCATCTTGCAGGGCTTGCATTTGGCTGCGGCGTTTCTCATCAAGCGCAATCAAGGCTGCGGATTGGGCGGGCAGCCCGCGCCGCGCCAGCCCGGCGTCAAAGGCGGCGGGATTTTCGCGGATGGCTTTCATGTCATGCATGGCAAAAGTCCTGAACTTGCAATGTTTCAGCCACCGTATAGGCAGGAAACAGGCATTTGGCGAGATTGTTTAGTGAGGCCGTTTGCCCTGCGCAAATTGGCACTTCAGGCAGCGGCCCAGCAATCGGGCTTAGTTGAGGCTGGCTTTGAAGATGGCATTCACCACATGGTCATTCTTGTGGATGCCCAGCCGCTTCACCGTGCCTGCCGCCAATTCTATGACGCCGCGAACAGGTTCCTGCACCGAGATAGTGTCGAGCGACTTTGGCACCGTGTTTTCCGCCATTGCCGCAATGGTTCCGTCCTGCCGCACGAACAGCATGTCGAGCGACATGTAAGTGTTCTTCATCCACATGGCGGCCGGGCGCGGCGCGCCAAAATCAAATAGCATGGCCTGGCCTTCCGGCATGATGTGGCGGAACATCAGCCCCCGCTCCCGCGTCGCATCCGTATCGGCGATTTCGGCTGAAAATGTTGTGGAGGCTTGCATCGTCACAATGGTGAGCGGTTCGACCCGCATCATTTCCTGGGCGCGGGCGGCGCTGAAGCAGACCAGCAGTGAAATGACCAGGCCAAAAAGCCAGAAAGCGCTTTTTATCAAACCACCACCACGCACACACAAGGCCGCGTCACCTCAATTGGTGTGGGCCGGACCAGTTTCCAAGGAGTTGCGCACTTCGGAAGCCATCTTGCCGCGGTTTGAATCGCCATACCGCACATAAACCCAAGTATCCGGCACCAGCTCGGCAATCCCGGTTTTGCGCAGGGTTTCCATATGCACGAAAATATCGCCAAGGCCTTCGCCTTCGGTGACAAAGCCAAAACCGCGGGTGCGGTTGAACCACTTCACCTTGGCACGCACCCAGCCAGTGGTGGCAACAACAGGGTTATGCGTCTTGGCGCGGCGCTCGACAGGATGAATGGCAGTGGAGTGGTCCACGCTCAACACCCGCAAACACTGGAACCCCTTTTGCCGCGCGACCACTTCGCAGGCCACGCGCGAGCCTTCGAGCGGGGCATCAAAGCCATCACGCTTCAGACAGCTCAAATGCAGAAGAATATCCGGGAGGCCATTGTCAGGAATGACAAAGCCATAACCGCGCCCGATATCAAACCATTTCACCAGACCATCAACACGGATAATCGAAACGCCGTGCTCATTGTCCACCACGGAGGCCGCTTTTCCAGCGCCTTCCAGCTTTGCCGCTTCCGACATGTACTAACCCAACCCATCCCTCAAAGAGCGATGCCTCCTCGCCCCTTCCACTGCAAATTGATCAAATCTTAACACTTTGTACAGAGGCAACTTGGTTTCGAGATGGATTTTCAGCAGCTTTTTTGTCACGGCAACGATCCTGCAATCGCGTTGCGCGTTTTTTGCTGGATGATTCATGGCCTTGACGAATGCAGTGCGATGCACACGGAGCATCTGCCGCATTGCAGTGAAGGCGCCAGCTGATACGCAGATCAACAAGGCGCTTGAAGATGCGATGTGCAAATCGATCATTTGACAGATTCCGATTCGCCACTGATGATCGCGAAAAGCCCGAAACACCCAAACAGGATTCCGCCATGCAATATCTCCACACCATGATCCGCGTCAGTGACCTCGACAAGTCTCTCGACTTCTTCACCCGCATCCTGGGCTTTGTGGAGCAGCGCCGGCATGTGAGCGAGAAAGGCCGCTTCACGCTGGTCTTTGTTGCCTGCCCCGAAACACCGGATTGCCCCGTTGAGCTCACCTATAACTGGGACCCGGAAGTCTACACCGGCGGCCGCAACTTCGGCCACCTGGCCATCGCTGTCGACAACATCTATGACTATTGTGCGCGGCTGATGAAGGAAGGTGTCACCATCAACCGGCCGCCACGCGATGGCCGCATGGCCTTCATCAAGACACCCGATGGAATTTCCATAGAAGTGCTGCAACGCGGCGAAGGCGTTCACCTTCCTGTGCAGGAGCCCTGGGCCTCGATGCCGAACATCGGCAGCTGGTAAACCAGCTCCCCGCCCCTTCGCGGAATAAGCGCATTCCAACTTGACAATTCCGGCTGGCCCGGAAGACACTGAGCCATGGAACACCGGCTGCCCCCGCGAACCATCCACCAGATCTTCGCGCAGAACCTGCGCAGCCAGTGCATGCGCTTTGAATCGATTGCCGCCGTGTGCCGCGCGAGTGGGATAAACCGGCAGCAATTCAACAGGTATCTCTCCGGCCAGAACTTGCCCAACCCGCGCACCCTGAAAAAGCTGAGCGAGGTCTTGCAGATTCCCGAGACGCAGCTGTTCGACAGCGGCAACGAGCAGGAGAACGCCCGCGCCGCCAAGCTGAAACACATCGCCGCCGGCTTTTCCAAGGCAGGCTTCGCTGATTTCGAACATATCCTCAACCGGCTGGCCGACAAGCCGCAGCCCAGCCAGCTGATTCCGGGCTATTACTTCTGCTATGCGCCGCTGAATGACCACCCGGAACTGGCGGTGCGCTCCCTGATCAAGGTCTACGCCGCCGGCGGACAAGTCAGGTTCTCGCGCCGCACCATGTTTTCCTCGCCCATCCGCCAGGAGCGGCAGACGCCCATCGGCAAGCATGTGGGCCTGATCATCGCCGATCTCCATGCCTCGCTGCTGATCGGTTACAACGCCATGTATCCTCATGAGTTTTCGGTGATGAAAATCCTGCGCACCATCGGCCAGGTCAGCCCGCTGGCCTCCGGCATGGCGCTGCTGCGCGTGCCCGACAAGGAAATGGCCTGCAACATCTGCATTCAGTGGCTGGGCGATGGCGGCGCCAGCACAGGCAAGGCCGCGCTGAAACAGCTGGGCATCGTGGCGCTTGATGACGCCAGCGTGCCACCGGCCGTGGCCAAGCTGCTCAGCGCACCGCACACTGCGATTTTTGCGAATTTTGACCTGGCAGCCAATTATCTGACGCCGCCGGCCAACTGATTGCACCTCCTGAAACCGTCTTGCCGGGGGACGGGGTGCTGCCCCCAGCCGCAAAGAAAGGCGGGGGCGCGTCCCATCCCCCCAGCTCCCCCAGACGGCGGAAGGTGAGTCGGATGTTCCCGCGCCGCAGGCTTCGCTTGCAAGTGTCAGATTTAGCGAAATCAGCGAAGGCCGGGGCGGCCCGGGCCTGAAACCGCGCCGCCCGGCCTTCAGCAGCCATCAGCCCGGAGGCAGCGGCTGCGGGTTCAACATCAGCCGCCCGCCGGGAGGCAGGGGCTGCGGGTTGATCATCAGCATGGCGCCGGGGGGCAGCGGCTGCGGATTGATCATCACCGGCCCGCCGGGCAGGAACAGGGTGTTGAGCTTCGCGCGGCCGGGCGGGTCTGGCTGCGGGTTGAAGGCGAAGCTGGAGCCAACGGCCAAATTGGCGAAGATCAGGGCCAGGGCGATAGTCTTCATCGGAGTTTTCCTTTGCAGGGGTTGGGGGTTAACGCCCCACGCCTTAGGCCTCTGCCCCTGAACCGCGCTTGAGCCGCGCGTTCATCGCCGATTCATCACGCATGCGCCTTCAGCGCACCACCACCCGCGTGCCCACCGCCACTTCGGCGAACAGCTCGAAGACATGTTCGTTGAACATGCGGATGCAGCCCGAGGACGCGGACTTGCCGATGCTCGAAGGATCATTGGTGCCATGGATGCGGTAGAGCGTGTCGCGCCCATCCTTGTAGAGATAGAGGGCGCGCGCCCCCAGCGGGTTCGATGGCCCGCCCGGCTGATGCACGGGAAGTGCGGGGTTCTTGGCGCGCATGTTGGCGGTGGGCGTCCAGCCCGGCCACTTGGCCTTGCGGCCCACCACGGCCGTGCCATGCCAAGCGGCACCCTCGCGGCCCACCGCAATGCCGAAGCGCACCGCCTTGCCATTCATCAGCACGAAGAAGAGATGGCGCTTGGCGGCATCAACCACGATGCTGCCCGCAGGTTCAGGCCCGCTGAAGGCCACGAGCTGGCGGTGATAATCCTCCGGCACCAGCGCCATGTCGATCAGGTCTATGGCGAAGGGCGTGTCGGGAATCTGGCCCACCACCCAGTTTTTCCTTGGTGCGGGCGCGGGCGCCGGCGCGGCAGGCGCACCGGCCACGGCGCAAGGCGCGGCCAGAAGGCCAAGGCTGGCGGCAAGAATGCCGCGGCGGGAGAAGCTCATGCGCGCACTATTTCACGGCGAGAGCGCGCGGGCAATCCGGGGCATGTTGAGGGGGAGCAATCCTGCCGCGACCGCGCGCGCCCGCCGCCATAACGGCCAGCGCCGCAACCCACCCGCCATCACTTGGCCTCGCCGTCTGCCGCCGACATTCCAGCCACGCCACCATCCATTGCCGCACGGCCCCGCCCTCTCCCGCCGTCATTCCGGCCACGCCACCATCCATTGTCGCACGGCCTCGCCTTCTCCCCCCGTCATTCCGGCCAAGGACCGGGCGAAGCCCGGCCGCGATTGCAAGGCAATCGTGGCGAAGTCTGCGAGCCGGGATCCCGCTTGGTCTGGGCGTGGACGGCGCAGAGCCTGCGGCCTAGCTGGGCCCCTGCTTTCGCAGGGGTGAAGGAAATGGGGAACAAGACACAGCTTCGCCCTAGGTGGCTTCGTGGCGTTCGAAACCGAAGGGAAGAAGGGAGACGCGTGGGGTAACTCACGCGGTGCGACTTTGTTTAGAGTCGCGGAAAGCTGGTGCAATGGGTTTCCCCACGCGCCGGCAGGAATTGAGCATCAGGTGAACTGTCAGTCCGCCCCTTTGGGTCTGGGGTGGTGAGGCCTTTGGGACTTTGCCACCCGAGGTGATCCATCTCACTTCCCACATGGGGGAAGCCTGATGGGGGACACCAGAGGCCTTGCCATAGCAGCCCGGGTCTTAGTGCCCGAGGAAGTTCAACCTGGCTCCCGGTGGAGATGGGATACGTTATCCCTTCCAGCAGGCCTGCCGCCTCTCTCCGCCAGATGCACCGTCGTACACCAGGCCCCGGTGGAGAAAGACGGGAAGGCAGCTAGCACATCCTAGGAATAAAAGCAAGTTAATTCTGCGCAGCCCCCATCCTCCCCTGCGGGGGAGGTGGCGCGGCACGCGACCAAGGGGAGATGCGGGAGGCAGTAGAGGCGCTGAACCCATCGCCCCTCAGTCGTCCCTGCGGGCCGGCAGCTCCCCCTCCGGGGAGCCGAAGGGCTTGCACGTGATGCCGCGGCATTTTGTGCCCCCTTCCCTCTTTCCGCCTGCCCCGCCATAATCGCTTGCATGAACGCACCGCTCGCCCCCGCCGCCAATATTCATGACATCGCCCAAGACCCGCGCAATGCCTCCATTCTCATCTCAGTGAATGGCCAGCTTTACCCGCGCGAGAAAGCGGTGGTTTCGGTTTTTGACTCGGGCTTCATCCTGGGGGATGGCGTGTGGGAAGGCTTGCGCCTTGTGAACGGCGGCGTGCCATTTTTGCGCGCGCATCTCGAACGGCTCTATGAAGGCGCCAAGGCGATCTTCATGGATGTGGGCATTTCACCGCAAGAGCTGGTGCAGCGCCTGTTTGATTGCATCGCCGCCAACAAGATGGAAGACGGCGTGCACATCCGCCTGATGGTGACGCGCGGCGTGAAATCCACACCCTATCAGGACCCGCGCGTGACGGTGGGCAAGGCCACCATCGTCATCATTCCCGAATACAAGACGCCCAAGCCCGGCGCCATGGAGAAGGGCCTTTCGCTGCACACGGTGAATGTGCGCCGCGGCGCGCCCGATGTGCAGGACCAGAAACTCAATTCCCATTCCAAGCTCAATTGCATCACCGCCTGCGTGCAGGCCGCCAACGCCGGGGCCGACGAGGCCCTGATGCTCGATCCGCTGGGCTTTGTGGCCACCTGCAATTCCACCCACTTCTTCATCGTGCGCCGCGGCGAGCTGTGGACGAGCACCGGGCAATATTGCATTCCCGGCATCACCCGCGCGGCACTGCTGCGCGTTGGCCGCGAGCTGGGCCTGCCCACTTTTGAAAAGCAGTTTTCGCTCTATGACGTCTATGGCGCGGATGAAGCCTTCGTCACCGGCACCTTCGCGGGCGTCACACCCGTGCGGGTGATTGATGGCCGCCCAGTGCGCAACCCGCTCTCCAGCGAGGAATGGGCGGGCGCAGGCCCCATCACCCGCCAGCTTTCCGAAGGCTACAAGGCGCTGGCCGCGCGCGAGGCGGCGCGCACGCTTTGATGTGGGCCTTCATCGTCACCTCCGTCATCATTGAATTGACGCCGGGGCCGAACATGACTTGGCTGGCTGTTCTCGGCGCCACGCGCGGGCGCAGCGCCGCACTGGCCGCCGTGGCAGGCATCGGCCTGGGCCTGGCGCTGGCCGGGTTGGTGGCGGGCCTTGGCCTCACCGTGCTGTTCGACGCCTTCCCCAGCCTGCTCACCGGCTTGCGCATTGCCGGAACACTGTATCTCTTTTACCTCGCCTATGACGCCTGGACTGATGCCGACGGCAAGGAGGAAGTGACCGACAAGCCCAACAGCGCCTATTTCCGGCAGGGTTTCATTTCCAACGCGCTGAACCCCAAGGCCTATCTGTTCTATGCGGCGATCCTGCCGCAGTTCCTCACCATCCCTGACCACCCCAGCCAGGACATCGTGCTTCTCACCGCCATCTATGTGGTGATCGCCACCTCGATCCATGGCGGCATCGGCCTTGCGGCCGGCAGCATCGCCGGGTGGCTGGAACATTCGCCCCAAGCCAAGCTGATCCGCCGCATGTTGGCGGCGGCGATCGCCCTGGCCGCCATCTGGTTTTTCTATTCGACAGGACATCTGCAATGAAACTTCCCGCGCACACCAACATTGCCATGTGGTCCGGCCCGCGCAACATCTCCACCGCCATGATGTATGCCTTCGCCAACCGGGAGGATTGCCTGGCCTGGGATGAGCCCTTCTATGGCGCCTATCTTGCCGAGACCGGCCTGCAGCACCCGATGCGCGCCGAAATTCTCGCCGCCTGCGAGAATGACTGGCGCAAGGTGGAGGCCACCTGCCTTGCCCCGGCGGCAAGGCCTGTTTTCTACCAGAAGCACATGACACACCACATGCTGCCGGCATTCGACCGCAAATTCATCCGTGAACTGAGCAATGCCTTCCTGATCCGCAGCCCGGAGAAGGTTCTCGCCTCCTATGCCAAGAAGCACGACGAAGTGACCCTGCACGCCATAGGCTTTGTGGAGCAGGCGGAGATCTTCGACATGGTGGCCCAGCATCTGGGCCATGCCCCGCCGGTGGTGGATGCCGACGTGCATCTGGCAGGCCCGCGCGCCAGCTTCCAGAAACTGTGCCACGCGCTGGGCATTCCCTTCCGCGAGGCCATGCTGGCCTGGCCAAAGGGGCCGAAGGCCTGCGACGGCGTGTGGGCGCCGCATTGGTACAACGCCGCCTGGGCCTCCACCGGCTTCGAGGCCCCGGCCAGCAAGGCCTTCACCCTGCCGCCGGAGCTGCAGCGCATCTGCGATGCGGCAAGGCCCTATTATGAAAAGCTGAAGGCCCACGCCTTGCCGGCATGAGCCTTCTGAAACCTGTTTGAATGAAGCGCGCGCCTCAGCGGGCCATGGCCACCGAAGCGGCAGCAGCGGCAGGCAGCGCGGAAGACTTTGACGACGGCGCTTCCTTTTCCACCAGCAGCTCAACCTTGCGCAGGTCGGCCTCGGCTTCCTTCAGGCGGTCAATCATCGCTTCATGCTGGTCGCGCAATTCGGCGACAGTCTTGAGCAGGTTGTCGCGGCGCACCCGCACCGATTTTGCCGCCATGGAATAGGACACGCTGCCAGGATCGGAAACCCCGGTGCGCTGCTCTTCGAATTTGACGTGATTGTCGAGATCATCCTGCTTGCGCAGCAGATCCTGGATCATCAGATCCATGTCAGACACTTGCCTGCGGCAATCTTCGACCCGGAACCGGCTCAACCGCAAAAGGCTTTCTCTTGAACGCATCGTTACCCTCACTTACGCATACTCACTGCCGCACCGATGCCCCTCAGGCGCCACTGGCCACCTGCCCTGCATGATCAGCATGGACGGATTCAAAAAAAGTACCGCCCAGACTCTATTCACGATTCTCCGAATCAACTACCTAATGGAGAGTCGTTCATCACGAAGTCATGATAAACGAACGGGCTTAAGGCAGTGTAAACCGCCGCGCCCAGGCCGGGGTAGTTTTGTAAGTGCTGAGGGCCAATTTCTTGTCCTCAATATGTAGTGGTCCAGGCAAGATGACCACCACCTATTGTGTATGGCGTGGCTCAAGTCGGCGTAAACGGCTTAGGTTTTGTTAACCTTTCTAAGCCTATCTTAAAGAACAGCGTTAAGCATTCGTGTGGATGGCCACACGGGGGCCAGCGCGCAAGGATTCCCGGTTACGGGTTCGAGGATTGAAGGGGATACACATGCGGGTCTTGTTGATCGAAGACGATACAGCAACAGCACAATCAATCGAGCTGATGCTGAAGTCTGAAGGGTTCAACGTCTACACCACCGATCTGGGCGAAGAAGGCGTCGACCTCGGCAAGCTCTATGACTACGACATCATCCTTCTCGACCTCAACCTGCCCGACATGTCGGGCTATGAAGTGCTGAAAAGCCTGCGTGTCTCGAAAGTGGGCACGCCGATCCTCATTCTCTCCGGCCTCGCCGGCATCGAAGACAAGGTCAAGGGCCTGGGCTTCGGCGCCGACGACTACATGACCAAGCCCTTCCACAAGGACGAGCTGGTGGCCCGCATCCACGCCGTGGTGCGCCGCTCCAAGGGCCATGCCCAGTCAGTGATCCACACCGGCGAACTGGTTGTGAACCTCGACACCAAGACCGTTGAAGTGGGCGGCCAGCGCGTGCACCTCACCGGCAAGGAATACCAGATGCTCGAGCTGCTCTCGCTGCGCAAGGGCACCACGCTCACCAAGGAAATGTTCCTCAACCACCTTTATGGCGGCATGGACGAACCCGAGCTCAAAATCATCGACGTGTTCATCTGCAAGCTGCGCAAGAAGCTGGCCAACGCCGCCGAAGGCAAGAACTTCATCGAAACCGTCTGGGGCCGCGGCTATGTGCTGCGTGAAGGCGCCCCGCCGATGAACGGCGCCGATGAAATGGCCGACGTCGCCTGACACACAACCGACACGTTGCGCTGCCAAATGAAGCTGCAACAGATCGCCTGATAGAATTGCAGGTATAGGCAGAGGTTCAGAGGGCTTGCCCTTCCCCTGCCCGAAGTTTCAAAGCCCGGCCACCGCGCCGGGCTTTTTGCGTCTTCCAAGATCAAGGCCCAATTTCAACTTTTAATTGCTATCATTAAGTTGTAATATCCTCACATTGCACAAGAATTGGCACTGACTGGGGAAAACTACTGTGAATATTTACGAGTGGTTCGCACTTGCGGCGGCCACAACAATTTTGGCGTTTGCGGTTTCGCAGGGTTGGCTGGCTTTGAAATATCTCATGTCACCTGACGCAGCTGAGCATATTGCGGAAGTGCCCCGCCAAATTCAGCAGTTTCCAAGCGTCCTGATACAGCTACCGATTTACAACGAAGGCCGAATTGTGGAGCGCTTGCTCGAGTTTGTGTCCCGGCTGAACTATCCGGCAGACAAGCTTTCAATTCAACTTCTTGATGATTCCACGGATGAAACCACACAAATTGCCGCCATTGCGATCAAGCAAATAGCAATTGAGAGCGGGCTGCAAATTCAACACGTCCGCCGCGGGTCAAGGCAGGGATACAAAGCAGGGGCAATGGCCCACGGTCTTGGAATTGAACGCATTCCAAGTGAGCTTGTTGCTGTCTTTGATGCTGATTTTGCGCCCAATCCGGATTTTCTCTTGAAAACTGTTCCGCTCTTCAATGATCCAAGAGTCGGCATGGTGCAGACTAGATGGCAACATCAAAATGCAAACCAGAACATCGTCACCCGCCTTATGTCTATGGCGATTGACAATCATTTTGTGGTGGAACATGGCGGTCGGCAGGCTGCTGGTTGCTTTATCAATTTCAATGGCACCGCAGGTGTTTGGCGTAGTGCCGCAATTTCAAATGCGGGCGGATGGTCATCAGACAGCTTGACGGAAGACTTGGATCTTTCTTTCCGTGCCCAAATGGCAGGCTGGAAGTGCGTCTATCTGCCAACAGTGCAGACACCTTCCGAGTTGCCCGCGAATTTGTCTGACTTGCGTACCCAGCAATTCAGATGGACCAAAGGAGCATTAGAAGCGGCTCAAAAACTGATAGTCCCCCTTTGGCAATCAAGTGCATCAATTCAAGCGAAGGTTTTTGGGAGTCTTCAACTTCTCGCGGGCATTCAATTTCCCTGCGCCTTGATTTTTGGACTTTCGGCGCTTGCGTTTCACTACACATACCCGAACGGTGGCATTTTCGCCTATCAGGCCATCGCTGACGTAATGCTGGTCGCAACACTCTCTGTTAGTTTCAGCTTTTTGGTTACCCAATGGGCACTGGGACAGAAGGCCCCTCGTCAGCTTCTTGGCGCATTCCTCAAAGTGCAGGTTTTCATGCTCTTTGCAGTCGGCTTTGCTGTGCAAAATACCTGGGCGGTGACGGAGGCCATATTCCACAGAAAAACTGAGTTCATCCGTACGCCAAAAGCGGGCGGCAATGCGCTGAACGCCAAAAACAATCTCTCGCTGCCGCGAGAAAAAAAGATTCCAAAATACTTCTACGTGGAAATTGTTCTCGCGCTTCTGTTTTCCATGGCCGCGGTTAGAGAAATCACTCAATGGCGTTCAACCATCTTGCCATTGTTTGGCATCCTCGCAGGCAACGCAATTGGTTTTGGGGTTATGTCAACTCTGACGTTGCGAGAATTTTTCGGATACAATGGAGATGTCCGATGACTTGGATCACTCAGCGGGTATTTGAAATTCAATTGCGCAAGATACAAGCCACTAAACGGCGTGACCCTGCCTCAGCGCAGGCGAAAATCTCAAATTTGAAATACGATTGCGACCCAGCTTGGGTGTCGAAACAACTTCAACGAGGCATTGTGCATGATCAGGACTTTGCCCTCTTTGGCCGGCTAAATGACGGGTCCGCTCTTGTCCTCGATGTTGGCGCAAATTGGGGATATAGTGTTTGCTCAATGCGCAGCTCAGGTTGCCGCAATCCAATTCTTTCTTTGGAGGTTTTGCCCGCGCTCATGCCTTGCCTGGAGGTGTTGAAAGCAATTGCCCCCAACTCCAATGATTGCATCAATGTTGGTGTCGGCAGTGTTCAAGGCGAACTGAATTTCTATTCTCCCGTACTTGGCAATACCGTTGTGACAGCACTGACAACCGCAAAGTTTATGCAGATGACAGATAGTGAGTTGTCGCTGCTTGCAAGAAATCTTGTGGAACACTTGCAACGGCACCTGGGACTGTTCCATTCATGGCACCTCTCAATAGTCGAAAACACAGTGAAAACAGACAAACTGGACAATGTCCTGGAAGGCTATGATGGCCCACTGCCTACATCTTCAATTGGCGCGATAAAGATTGATGTTGAAGGGTTCGAGCACGAAGTTCTGCGCGGAGCGTCCAATACAATTGCGCGTGATTTGCCGATTTTGATGATTGAGGGCGGCAACCGCAACCCAGATGTGAAATCGTTTCTCGATCAACATGGCTACAAGGAATTCGTCCTTCAATCGGGAACCATCGTGCCACATTCAGGTTTGTCTGAGGGATTGAATGGCCTTTTCTTCCATCCTGATGGACAGCGGCTGCAACTTTGAACTGTTGCCAACCTCTTACAAGGCCCGCCACCCCGCCGCATTAACCATCAATTAACCAAATAGTGGCCGGGATCGTTAAGACATGATTAAACTTTTAGGCAATCATGTGGCGCGGTCTTGTTCAGTGTGTGGCGTTGGTGCTGGCCCTCGGCGGAGGGGCCGCCCCCTTGGCCATGGCCCAGGGCAATGCCGGCCAGGACGCAGCGCCCCAAGGCACCTTCGTCAAAACCGTTTATGGCATCTTTGAAATGCCCGGCCACACGGCCCGCGCCAGCGAGTTTGGCAAGGCGCTGCCGCCGGTGGGCTATGTCTCCTTCTGCGGCCGCGGCGAAGACGAATGCAAATTCACCGGCGGCAAGGCCGAAAACCTGGTGCTGACCACCGAGAACTGGGACCAGGTTCAGCAGGTGAACCGCTACGTCAACACCAAGATCCGCCCGGCCACCGACATGGAGCTGTACCATGTGCCGGATTACTGGACCTATCCCAAGGATGCGGGCGACTGTGAAGACTATGTGCTGCTGAAGAAGCGCTATCTCGTGGGCATGGGCTTCAACCCCGATGAACTGCTGATCACCGTCGTGCTGGATGAGAACCATGAGGGCCACGCCGTCCTCACCCTGCTCACCAACCGCGGCGACTATGTGCTCGACAACCGCCGCGCCGAAATCCTGCGCTGGGATGAGACGGGCTACACCTTCCTCAAGCGACAGTCACAGGCCGCCGCCAACCAGTGGGTGTCGCTGCAGAAATCCGCGCCGCAGGTTTTGGTGTCCACCAAGGCGAAGTAAGTTCAGGCAGCCTCAGGCGGCCGCGGCTTCTTCCAGAGGAACCGCGCGCACGGCCACAAGGTCATCGCCTTCCATTGCCATGGTGAGGCGAAGCTTCGAGGCTTCGGCCAGAATGCGCGCATAGTAAGGCTGCACGAGACGGGCATCGAGGCTGGGCAAATCGGCCGAGCCCGAAAGCGCGCCAGCCAGGCCTTCATTGATCTTGGCGCGTTCGCCCTGCGCCGTCACCGCAAAGGCGCGGCCCTCAACGCCCACCTTCACCAGGCCACCGCGCGGAATGCCGGCAATGGCCATGAGCAGCATGTTGAGCAGCAGCTTCACTTCCTGCTTGGGGCGGTTTTCACGCGGGGCGTTCCACTCCAGCTTCACTTTTTCCTCGCCGACAAAGGCGCGCGCAACTTCACCCGCCTCACCCATGTCGATGAGCGCACCGGCAGAGCCCGAAGCGCCAAAGGCGATGCGGCAGAACTTCAGCTTGGCCGTTGCCGTCTTGGCGGAGGATTTCACCATTTCCAGCGCCGTCTTCTTCATTTCTTCATCGGTCTCGGCGTCATCCATCAGCTCGAGGCCGTTGGCGATGGCGCCCACGGGCGAAATCACGTCATGGCACACGCGCGAGCACAGCAGGGCCGCAAGATCAAGATCGGAAAGCCGGTTCAAAGCGGTCATGGGAGCCCCTGAAGAAAACTGATTCGTCCCACTTCTATATCAAAGATCGTAAATCTTTGCCTATTGACGAACCGCCCGCCGCCAATGATGAGGGGCCATGACCAAGCCCGCCCCCTCAGCCAACCTTTTGGCCCTTTGCGCCCTGGCCCACCAGGCCGGCGCCAAGATCATGGAAATCTATGCCACCGACTTTGCCGCCGAGGCCAAGGCCGATGCTTCGCCCGTGACGGAAGCCGACAAGGCTGCCGAAGCCATCATTCTGGCGGGCCTTGCCCGGCTGTGGCCGGATGTGCCCGTGGTGGCCGAAGAACAGGCGGCCGCAGGCCATGTGCCCGATGTGGCGGCAGAGTTCATGCTGGTGGACCCGCTGGACGGCACGCGCGAGTTCATTTCCCGCAACGGCGAATTCACTGTCAACATCGCGCGGGTGCGCGCAGGCGTGCCGGTGGCTGGCGTGGTTTATGCCCCGGCGCTGGACGAAATGTTTGTGGGCGCCTTGGGTGAGGGTGCCTTTGCCGCCAGGCTGGCGGTGTCGGACCCGGCTGCCGGCGCGCAGTTTCACGCCATCACCACGCGCCCTGCCCCTGAAACCGGCCCGGCCATTCTGGCCAGCCGCTCGCACCTTGATGCACAGACCAAGGCTTTCATTGACGCGCAACCCGGCCACAGCCTGGTGAGCGCTGGCTCCTCGCTCAAGTTCTGCCGCATCGCTGAGGGCAAGGCTGATCTCTATCCGCGTTTCGGCCGCACCATGGAATGGGACACCGCCGCCGGCCATGCCGTGCTGCTGGCTGCCGGCGGCCAAGTGCGCCTACCTGAAGGCGGAGTGCTGGCCTATGGCAAGCCGGGCTTCGCCAACACGCCTTTCATCGCCACCGGAGCCGCGTGGCCCCGAATTTCCGTTTGATTAACCAAACTGAAATCAGATGGCGCTAACCATGCCCTTGACGGATTTTCGCCCCGCTTCAGCCGCGATCTCCCATTAAGGCTGCGGGCATCAATGAGGTTTGTGATGGTTAAACAGCTTTCGAAACTGCTCGCCGCCGCCGTGATTGGCCTGCCGCTGCTGGCCGCCGCCCCGGCTTTGGCCCAGCCCCTCACCACCGGCTCAACCGGCCCGGCACAATCCTCCAGCACCTACACGCCTGACGAGATTATCGCCCAGGGCCACCAATTCTTCGGCAAGACCACCCGCGGCCTGGCCGAAGCCATTGAATATGTATTCCGCGAGAACGGCCAGCCCAGCGCCTATATCGTGGGCGAAGAAGGCTCTGGCGCCTTTGTCGGTGGACTGCGCTATGGCGAAGGCACGATTTACTACAAGAACGGCGCCAAGAAGCACATCTTCTGGCAGGGCCCTTCGATCGGCTGGGATTTCGGCGGCAATGGCTCGCGCAGCCTGACGCTGGTGTACAACTCGCAATCGCCGGAAGATCTCTACACCCGCTTCGGCGGCGTGGAAGGCTCGGCCTACCTGATCGGCGGCCTTGGCGTAAACTTCGAGCGCAAGGACCAGATCACCCTCGCCCCCATCCGCACTGGCGTGGGCGCAAGGCTTGGCGCCAATATCGGCTATCTTAAGTATTCGCCGCGCGCCACCTGGAACCCCTTCTGATGGCGGGCGTGTGACAGCACGCCCCTTTCGGCCCCAAATTAAATTAACCTAAACACTGCTTCCACCATCGCCCCTGCCCGAAATTCAGGTTAACATGGGGTTAATGGAATGGCTTTTGCTTGGCCTCAGGCAGAAGTTGTAAATGGCGTGGCAGGGGGACGGGATGTCTCAAACAGAGACGTTGATGGTTTTGGCGCTGGGTTCGGCGCTGACGGTTGTTGTGTTTCTTCTCTTTGGACGGGTGTTTTGGGGCATCGCCATGGCTGCCGGCGCGCGCCGCCGCGCCAAGGACGTTCCTGTGCAAATGCTGGAGTTGCAAGCCGACCGGGACAGGCTGCGCGCCGAACATGCGCTGATGGCGCGCAAGCTTGATCTGCGCCTTGAAGACATCAAGACCCGCATGGCGGAGCAGATGGCCGAAGTGTCGCGCAACCGCAACCGCGTGCAATCCCTGCTGGAAGACCTTGCCCGCAAGGACGAGGCGTTGAAGCTGAAGGACCGCGAGACCGCCGCGCTCACCGCGCAAATGGAAGTGAGCCGCGCCGAGGCCGAGGCCGCGCACCAGACGATCGACAACCTCACCGCCGAGGCCCGCCGCCATGAGCAGGAAATGGAAAACCTGCAGGGCGCCTTCCGCAAGCTGGGCGCCACCTTGCGTGAGAAGAATGCGATGGTTGGCAACCTCAATGAGGAATTGAAGGCGGCCATCGCCAGCCCTTCGGCTGCGGCCGAAACCGGGCAGCGCGGCGTGGAAAGCCGCCTGCGTGAACGCGTGGCGCAGCTGACATCCATCTCGGCAGACATGTCCCGCGAGGCCGACAAGGCCCATGCCTTGCCGGCGGCTGAGGCGGAACCGGCAATCGCCCCCCTGCCCGAGGCCTTGCTGGCCAAGCAGGACGCCTTGAACCAGAAAGTGGCGGAGACTGAGCGCCTCTCGGAAGAGATGGAACGCGAGTTGAAAACCCTCGACGAGTTGCTTGCCGCAGGCTCTGCCCCCGCTGCCGCACCCAATGATGCCGCGCCACCCGCCGCGCGCAGGCAAGGCGCCATGGCCAATGTTGTCTCCCTCGCCCAGCGCATTCGCGCCCTGCAGAACGGCATGAACGACTAGGCAAGCAGCGCCGGCTTGCGCAGCAGCAGCAGCGCAACGCCGATGAGTGGCAGGCCCCAGGCCACCCACGCATCACAGGCATAAAACACATTGAGATAGTGGTGGCTGCCAAAGCGCGCCCAGAGCGCCAGGTAGAGCCGGAAGAACACGGCACCTGAAGTTACCGCCATCATCAGCAGCATGCAGGCGCGGTGTTCGGCCACCCGGCCTTGCCGGATGAACCAGAAACCGCCCGCAAACAGCCCCATCCACACCAGCCCCTGCATGGTGAAGCCCAGCGCTGATACGCGCGTCACCGGCGCCACCCAAGCGACGAAAGGCGCCGTCACCCCCGCCAGCAGCACATCAAGCCCGGTGAGCCGCCCCACCCATTTGTGCCAGCTGCGGCCGCGCGCCAGCAGGGTGAGCGGCACCAGCAGCAGCGCCAGCCCGCCTGTGAACATGTGCAGCGGGAAAATCCAGGGCAGCGCCTCCACCTTCACCGCGAGCGCCTCGGGGAAACTGTCGCTGTTGAAGGTCTCGCCCAGCGCCCGCAGCGCCGTGGCGATGACAAGCAGGCCAAGCACGGCTATAATGACGTGCAAAATGCCACGTGAAAATGCCACAAAGCCGCGCCAGCCTTGCGCCCTCAGGAGGAAATCATGCATCCGGTCAACCATCTCAAGCACCTTACGCTGGCTTTGGCCCTTGGCATAGCGGCGGCGAATGCCGCAACTGTGGCGATGGCGGCAGACTCGATCTATTTCGGCCGCTGGGTGGTCAGCGATGACAAGCCGGCCTTCTCGGCCAAGGGCAAGCTCTACAAGACCATCGACATCGCTCCCTGCGGCGCCGATTTCTGCGGCGTGAGCGTGGGCGACAAGGGCGAGTGCGGCGCCACGCTGTTCCGCTTCCTCACCATTCACGCCAACACCGAGCTGCTCACCGGCCACGGCCTGTGGGGCGATGCCAAGATGAAGCTGGAAATCAATGCGCGGCCAGCAGACTCACCCGATGGCGCGGGCTTCTATCTCGGCCTTGGCGACAAGGACATGGACCTGACGGGCCGCGAAGGCTCGCTGCCCAAGTTCGAAGCCAACTACAAGGGCGCGGGCGACGCCAAATGCGTGGCGGGCGGCCACACTTCATAGCCCTGTCTTTTTGCCTGCTTGATCCAGATCAACGGCAGCCGCCATCACATTCGTATTATCTAATGTATGGACGCGGCGCGAAGGAGCGGCCGGCGAAAGGACAAGCACATGCACATCAACTGGAGTGAATTTCTGGCGGGCCTCTCTCCCGGCCTCAAGGAACTGCGCGGCGGCGCGCCGGAGGTGATGCAGGGCTTCTCCGCCATTGCCAAGGCGGCGCTGAAGCCCGCCGCCCTCGACACAAAAACCAAGGAGCTGATCGCGCTGGCCATCTCGGTGGCCGTACGCTGCGAGGATTGCATCGGCTTTCACGTGAAGGGCGCCATTGAAAAGGGCGCCACGCGCGAAGAAGTTCTGGAGACACTGGGCATGGCCATCTACATGGGCGCCGGCCCATCGGTGATGTATGCCGGGCATGTGATGGAAGCCTTTGACCAGCTTGCGCCAAAACCAGCCGCATGAAGCTGGCGCTCCCTACGGGGCTCTTGTGTTGGTCCCAGAGATAGACCACAGTTCGAACTTTGATGTGGTCGTTCGTGTCCCTCCTAACCCAAGCATCCAATCTGTTGTTCATGCCTCAGGCGATGCCTAGCCCAAACCCATACTTTCTGCTTTCATCATCTGAAGTATATGCGAGGTAACGCTGTGGATGAGGGTATTGGAAACCGCCTAGGCAATCTTTTGGGTTTGGCGATTGTAGCGGCAGTGGTGTTCCTATTTTGGGTTCACTTTTTCGATCATAGAATTTTGGAAGTAAAATGCGTCTTAGGCACGGCACTCGATCCGCAAAAGCGCTGCCTGAATATCTTACGCGCTGGTGCTACAATTGAAGCCCAGGTCAATACTGCAAGACAAAAGGCGGTGATCAAAATCTTGAAGAACGACGGAAACTACTTTGGCGACGAAATGTTCTTTGAAGATTGCGCGATTATTTCCGAGTCAGACTGGCAGTGCAAGCAAGGCAAAGCGGTAACGGAGACGCTTGGGATGAAGGACGGGCGATATTACAATTCCGTCGAAGATAACCTGCCGCCCAACTACTACACATCATCTATCCGTGGTGCCATGCTATGGCTCTATGAGTACAACGTAATCGATCTCAACAAAGCTCAGCAGTTCAACTTTTAGCTGGCAGCGACGACTCGCTTTGCTCTTCAATGACAGAACCATTGCGTACATAGAGTTCTAGAGTTTCGTGAACTGTATTTGGGCCGCTCGGGTAGCGTCTTGCCGACGTAACGATTAAGGGTTGACTAGCAACGATAACTTCTTCCTCAATGCCGTGGCCCAACCCGAGTTCCCCCGCAGGTAAGCCGAAAAATCCGGGGCTGGCTTCAATTGTCAACAAGACTCTTCGCGTAAATGTGGATTTTTCCATGAAGCCAATAGCTGTTGCACGATTAGTCGTCGAGGAGAAGACGCCGCCATACTCTAACTTCAGGTCTTCTAGTTGTTCGGGCGAATTACCCCATAGATACCCCAAAGCAGAATAGCCAGAACTGTACCCAGCATAGAGCGTAAGCGGTCTCCTCAAACGGTAAGCCTTCGCTGCCGCACCAATGTTACGTGCATGGCATGCGAGCTCCATGAAGCGCTCATTGGTCATGGGAGGAAGTTCTTCGCCCCTTATCATGCGGTGGTACATTGCCGCTTCGCTCGTAAACGCATTAACGGCTTCGCGCTCCGGTTCTGACAACTGTCTCAGCTCTTCAAATGTTGACCCTAATGGCGAGGACATAGTGGTAGACCTTCGAGCTCAGGAATGGGTAGCAGCTGATTCTTCGCCAGTCGCAAGTCTGCGTTATCAAGCCATAAAATAGAAGAATAGTAACATTGGCGCTCCCTACGGGAATCGAACCCGTCTTTGCAACGTGAGAGGCTGCCGTCCTAACCGATAGACGAAGGGAGCGTTGCTGCTGCTATAGTCGCAAGGCAGCGTTGACGGCAAGCCCTCAATGCAGGTGCGAAAGCTGCCAGGCGATGGCGCCCAGCGTCAAAACAAACAGCGCCACGAGAACCCCGCCCATGATATAGACCAGCGCCAGCAGCCGCTTTTGGCCTGGCGTATATTTGGGTTTCTCTTCGCTCACCGCATGTCCTCAACACTTGAAGCAACCACTTCGGAAGCCGGCCGCCTCGACAAGTTCCTTGGCGGGCAATTTACCGAGATCAGCCGCGCCCGCTTCCAGAGGCTTATTGCCGATGGCCATGTCACTGTCGAGGGGGCGGTGGTGACGGATGCGGGCCACAAGCTGAAGCCCGGCCAGCAGGTGCGGGTTTCCGTGCCGGAAGCCGCACCAGCCGAGCCGCAGGGCGAGCAGATCGCGCTCGACATCGTGTTTGAAGACAAGGACCTGATTGTCATCAACAAGCCGGCAGGGCTGGTGGTGCATCCCGGTGCCGGCAATGAAACCGGCACGCTGGTCAACGCCCTCATCGCCCATTGCGGAGATTCACTTTCCGGCATTGGCGGGGTGAAACGCCCCGGCATCGTGCACCGGCTGGACAAGGACACATCCGGCCTGCTGGTCATCGCCAAGAATGACAAGGCCCACCAGGGCCTCTCCGAACAATTCGCCGCCCATGGCCGCGATGGCCGCATGGAGCGCGAATATCTGGCCTTCATCTGGGGCAAGCCCGACCGCCGCGCCGGAACCGTGCACACCGGGCTGGAACGCTCATCCGCCAACCGCCAGAAGATGGCTGTTTCGAAATCCGAAACGGCGCGCGAGGCGATCACCCATTGGACACTGGAGGAGGCCTACCCCGCCGCCAGCCTGGTCCGCTGCCGCCTCGAGACTGGCCGCACCCACCAGATCAGGGTGCATATGGCCCATATCGGCCACCCGCTGCTGGGTGATGGCACCTATGGCTCAGGCTTTGCCGCCTCGAAATCCAAGCTCTCCCCCGCTGCGCGCGAGGCGCTGGCCCGGCTGGAAGGCCAGGCCCTGCACGCCACGGTTCTGGGATTTGACCACCCGCGCAGCGGCAAGCATTTGCGCTTTGAGGCCCCCCTGCCGGCGGCGCTGGCCGCACTGCACGCTGCCCTGAAGGCAGGCTGATCAACAAACTGTTACCACGGCGGTTACAGACCCTTTAAATCCGCCACAATGCACCTATATCAAGCGCTCTAGGGGCGGCCCCAGAAGCGGGCCGGAAAGGATCAAACAATGGCTAAGCCAATGAATTTGCCCATGATTTCGAGCGGTGAAGGCAGCCTGAACCGCTATCTGCAGGAGATCCGCAAATTCCCGATGCTGGCACCGGAAGAAGAATACATGCTGGGCAAGCGCTGGAAGGAACATCAGGACCCGAAGGCCGCTGAAAAGCTGATCACCAGCCATTTGCGCCTCGTGGCCAAGATTGCCATGGGCTACCGCGGCTATGGCCTGCCGATTGGCGAAGTGATTTCCGAAGGCAACATCGGCCTGATGCAGGCCGTCAAGCGCTTTGAGCCGGACAAGGGCTTCAAGCTCGCCACCTATGCCATGTGGTGGATCAAGGCGCAGATCCAGGAATTCGTGCTGCGCTCATGGTCGCTAGTCAAGATCGGAACCACTTCGAGCCAGAAGAAGCTGTTTTTCAACCTGCGCAAGGTGAAGAGCCGCATCCAGGCCCTTGAAGAGGGCGACTTGCGCCCCGATCAAGTCAAGCTCATCGCCAAGAAGCTGGGCGTGGAGGAGCAGGAAGTCGTCAACATGAACCGCCGCCTGGCGGGCGACGCTTCGCTCAATGCACCGCTGCGCTCGGACGCTGATGGCGAAGGCGAATGGCAGGACTGGCTGGTTGATGACCATGACTCGCCGGAAGCCGTGCTGGGCGACAATGAGGAAGCCGATCAGCGTAACGCTTATCTGAGCAGCGCCCTCAAGACGCTGAGCGAGCGTGAGCGCGAAGTGATCGAGGCCCGAAAGCTGCGCGACGAACCCGCCACGCTGGAAGACCTGTCGCAGAAATTCGGCGTCAGCCGGGAGCGCATCCGTCAGATCGAGGTCCGCGCCTTTGAAAAGCTGCAGAAGGCGGTGAAAGCCGCCGCTGCCAAGGCCCTGCTGCCGAAAACCCCCGCCCTGCCCCAGGCCGCGGGCTGACCTAAGGCGCCCGCAGCATGTTGGTTTGCACCTCCGGCCCGATGAAAATCTGGTCGGCATAGGCCTTGCCATTCACAATGGCCACCCCGGTGGCCACCTTCAGGTAATCGCGCGAAACCATGGTGTGCAAATGCGGCGCACTGGCCAGCCATGTCTGGAACAGGCTTTGCGCCAGCACGGCGGGGTCTTCACTCGGGCGCGGCACTTCGGCTGCATTCTCCCCCATCGACGGCAGCACCAGCGCCCCGCCGCGCAGGGCGTGCATGCGGCTGTCAAAATCATGGCCGGTGGAGGCAACATGGCCGAGAAAACCATGCAGCGCCATGTCTGCCGCATGGGCCCTTGCTGCCGCAGCCAAGGCCGGGTCCGCCGCCAGGGCCTTCAGGCCCTTGGCCTGGCGGTAGGCATTGAGCAGGGCCAGCAGCCGCGTTTCCACATCAGCGCGAAACAGGTGCTGGGCCGTGCCCTGCGCCACCATGCGCGAGACAAAGCCCACATATTGCTCTGCTGCGGCGGGTCCTGCCATCAAGGATTGCATGACTGCGAGCTGCAACCCCAAATAAAGGACTGATCTCCAAAAAAGTTTCGACACCATTAACGCCCTCGTAAACTTCACCCGGCATTTTAATTTTCCGTACAGAGACGAATCACAACCGAGCCTACCGAACTCGCAATGCCTGGTCCAAACACCACAACCCTTGACCTTGAGGACCGCATCCGGCGCCTCGAAGGGGACATCGAGCACCTCTCCCGCCATGACCAGCTGACGGGCCTGCTGACGCGCGCCGCTTTCATCTCCATCCTGGACAAGATGCCCGTTCCGCAAGAACGCGCCAAGCGGCATGGCGCGCTGATCGAAGTGGCGGTGCGTGGCGTGCCACGCATCTCCGGCACCATGGGGCGCCATGTCGGCGATTATGTAATTTCCGCACTTGCCGCGCGCCTGAACCTGCTGCCCCTGCCGCACAGCACCAAGGCGCGCATCGACCACAGCCATTTTGCCGTGTTGCTGCCCGACGTTTCCGACCCGCTCGAGGCATTGACGGCCGCCAAGGAAATCATCGCCACGCTTTCAACGCCCGTGGATTGGGTCGACCGCAAACTGTCGGTGGACCTGGCGGCCGGCGTCGCGCTGGCTGCCGACAATGACGGCGACGCCACCAACCTCATCCACAACACCGAGCTGGCGCTGAAAACCGCCACCACGCGCGGCGGCCCCGGTTATGCCTTCTTCAACCCGGCGCTGGCGCAAAGTGCCAGGCGCCGCAATGACGTGTTGCTGGCCCTGCAAACGGCGGTGGACAACCACTCGCTCTACCTCAACTATCAGCCAATCTATGACGCCACGCGCGGCCGCCTTGTTGGCTTTGAAGCCCTGATGCGCATGAAGAGCCCGGAGCTGGGCCCTGTCTCGCCGGCCGAGTTCATTCCCGTTGCCGAGGAAGCCGGGCTGATCAGCCGCCTGGGCGCATGGTCGCTGGCCGAAGCCTGCCGCGCCGCATCCAACTGGCCGCAGCATCTCACGCTTTCTGTCAACATTTCGCCTGAACAGTTCTATGCCGGCAACCTGGTGACCGACGTGCACAACGCGCTGGAGCTGTGGAGCTTCCCGGCCTACCGGCTGGAGATCGAAATCACCGAAAGCACCTTGCTGAAGGATTCAGACACCGTGCTGTCGCAGCTTTCGACATTGCGTGAAATGGGCTGTGCCGTGGTGCTGGATGATTTCGGCACCGGCTATTCAAGCCTTTCCTATCTCTGGAAATTCCCCTTCTCGAAGCTGAAGATCGACCGCGCCTTTGTGACCGCGCTGGATTCCTCGCCCATGGCCAAGGGCATCCTGCAATCCATCATTGGCCTGGCCAAGAACCTCGGCCTCAAGATCACCGCCGAGGGCATCGAAACGGAAGCCCACGCGCAGACGCTGATCACGCTGGGTGCCGATCTGTTGCAGGGCTACTACATGAGCCGGCCAGTTGAAGAGGTTGACCTTGCCCACGTTGTCCTCAAGGGCGCGTGCGACAAGCTCTTGCCCAAGGGTGCGGCCCAGGAATCAGCCGAGCTTTCACGCGCCCTGATTGGCCGCTGAAGCCCGCCGCCTCAATCCGCGAAGGGATCATGCATCAGGATGGTGTCGGCCCGCTCGGGTGAGGTGGACAGCATGGCCACCGGGCATTCGATCAGCTCTTCGAGATAGCGCACATATTTGACGGCCTGGGCCGGCAGCGCCGTCCATGAGCGGGCACCTGCCGATGTGCCCTTCCAGCCCTCGAAGCTTTCATAGATGGGTTCAACCCGGGCCTGTGCCTCTTCGGAGGCCGGGAAGATGTCGATGCGCTTGCCGTCCAGCTTGTAGCCGACGCACACCTTGATCTCATCGAGCCCATCCAGCACGTCGAGCTTGGTGAGTGCGATGCCCTGGATGCCGGAGGTCTTGATGGCCTGGCGCACCAGCACCGCGTCAAACCAGCCGCAGCGGCGCTTGCGGCCCGTCACTGTTCCGAACTCATGGCCGCGCTGGCCAATCCATTCGCCGATGTCATTGGCCTGCTCCGACGGGAACGGCCCGGAGCCGACACGCGTGGTATAGGCCTTGGCGATGCCCAGCACATAGGAAACCGCGGACGGCCCAAGCCCGGAGCCCGCCGCCGCCTGCCCCGCCACTGTGTTGGACGAGGTGACATAGGGATAGGTGCCGTGGTCTATGTCGAGGAGGATGCCTTGCGCGCCTTCAAACAGGATGCGCTTGCCCTCGCGGCGCATGCCATCAAGCAGGTGCCACACCGGCGCAAGGAAGGGCAGCACCGCCTCGCGCGCACCCATCAATTCATCAAACACCTTGTTGGCATCCAGCTTCGGCTGGCCCAGGCCAACCAGCAGCGCATTGTGATGCACCAGCAGCCGCTCCACCTTTCGGCGAAGCTCATGCGGCTCAGCGAGATCCATGGCGCGGATGGCGCGGCGGCCCACCTTGTCTTCATAGGCCGGGCCGATGCCGCGGCCCGTGGTGCCGATCTTTCCGGTGCCCGCCGCCTCTTCACGCAGCCTGTCAAGATCACGGTGCAAGGGCATGATAAGAGTGGCATTTTCGGCAATGCGGAGATTGTCGGCCGTCACCGCCACGCCCTGTGCCCGCAGCGCCTCAACTTCCTTGGCGAGATGCCAGGGATCAATCACCACGCCATTGCCGATGACTGAAAGCTTGCCCGGACGCACAATGCCCGACGGCAGCAGCGACAGCTTGAACACCTTGCCGTCGATCACCAGCGTGTGGCCGGCATTGTGGCCGCCCTGATAGCGCACCACCACATCGGCGCGCTCCGACAGCCAGTCCACAATCTTGCCCTTGCCTTCATCGCCCCATTGCGCGCCGACAACTGCCACATTGGCCATTTTGCTGATCCTTCCAGACATGACAACGGCCCCTGAAGGATGAGTCCCCCGGAGCCGTTGCTGGTACATACAGGAATCAGGGCGCGGCGCAAGTTTTGGCTTGGCCGCGCTTGCTGCTCAATCCACCAGGCTCACATGCATGTCCTTGGGCGCGGTGATCTTGTAGCCCGTCTTGATTTCAGCCTTGCCCTTGGCGTCGAGCGCCAGGTCCCAGGCCAGAACACCGCGCTTGCTGTCCAGGTCGGTGACGCTGGCGGGCGTTGCCCCCGTCACATCCGACACGCTGATCTTGGCGTCGCTGGAGAAGGGCTTGCGGTCAACAATGCGCACAGGCATTTTCATGTCATGCAGGTTGGTGACGCTGATCGTCCAGGCCATTTCCTGCGTGTCGCTGGTGGTGAGCAGGCCTTCCTGTGCCGCCAGCCGCTTGACCTCGGCACGCTTGATCTTCACCAGCTCATCAACGCCAAAGCCAAGCCGCGCCTCTTCGCCCGAGGCAAACTCACGCATCTGCGATTGGCCGACATAGCTGCCATCGCGGAACAAATACACAGGCCCCGCCAGCAGCGGCGCATCTGCCGAGGTGGTGAAGCTGGCCATCAGATAGGCATTGGCATCAAGCCGCGGCACACTTTCGACACCCAGCTTGGCAGCAAATTGGCTTTCGCCGATGTTCACCTTCTTGGCCGTGCCATTGCGGTCAATGCTGACGCGGCCGTCAATCAGGTAATTTGCATCAAAGCCCGCCTGCATCACCTGCGCGCGCTGTTCTTCCGCCTGCTTGGCAGGTTCGGCCTCAGGGGCATCGGCACGGGCATCCTCGCCATTCTGCAATGCGCCCTTGTCCTTCTTCAATTCGTTCTTTGCCGCCAGTTCACGCAAGGCAGGCGAAGCCGGCTGGGCGGATCCCAGCGCCACCGGCGGGTTGAGATGCAGTTCCTGCTCCACCAATTCCGGCACGCTGGCCGCACCCGAAGGCTCCGCTGTCGAGAGCGTCAGCGCCACATCCTGCCAATCCTCGCCCGTCTGCTGCCAAACGTCAGCGCGGCGGATGAGCGCGATCTGCGCCGCCTCGCCCGCCTTGGGCAGGTTCAGCTTGGCATCATAGAACGCGTTCCACCCCGCATCGGGCACGCGGTAGCTCAAGGTGATTTCCGAGGCGCCAGTGCTTCCGGCATGGACATGCACCACGGCCTGAAGCTTTTGCACGCCCTCAGGCGCCAGGTTCTGCATCTTGAGCTGCAAGGCGGCGATGTCCTTGTCGATCTGCCGTTGCTGGACCTTCGCATCCTGAATGGCTTTGGACGTGGCCGCCAGTCTTGTGGCCACCGTGCCCAGCATCCCGTCCAGCCCCGCCACATCAATGGCATTGGCGGCCGTGCCAGCGGTTTGAACCCGCGCCTTGTCCGCCAGCGTGAGCAGCAGCTTCCGCTGCATTTCCTGGTCCGCGATGATCTGGTTTTGCGCGGCGCGGGCATCGCCAAGGCCTTCCACCTGAAGCTCAAGCGCGTGGCGTTCGCTGTCCGCTTGCGCACCGCCATCAGCCACCAGCTTCGTGTCAATGGAGCCGATCTCCAACCCCTTGCCACCAGTGGCCGCCACACGGATCGACTGCGGATCAACATTGGCAGGCAGGCCGGAGAAAATCACACTGTCATCGCCGGCCGCAAGGTCGGCCTTGCCGAGGCGGGCCACGTCAGCGCCATTGGGATAGACAGTCACCCGCTCGATCTTTGAGGTGATTGTGACATCCTGCGCCAGCGCGGCGGCGGAGCTGACCGACAAGAGCAGGCCCGCAACGAAAACAGACTTCATCATTTCCTCCCTTTGGCCGGCATGGCCAATGCGGCGAGACAACAAAGGCTGAAAGGCCGATTTCAGGCAGAAGAAAGGCCAAAGCTGGGCAGATAATCCTGTCAATTGAAACGGTGGCGGCAACATTTCATGCACCATTCCTGCAAGCTGCGGGAATAACCGCAGCGTAATGCCGTATCAAAGGCACATGCAGTGACGGGCAGGCTGCATGTCTGACAACTGGCTGACAAGGCTCGTGAAAGCGCTGTCAGCCTGCCTGTGAGAAGATCGGGACAACCAATGAGTCCTAAGGAGAAAATGATGAATTCTGAAACCAAGCTTACCCGCCGTTTCGCCTTGCGCCAGCTGGGCGGCATTGCCCTGGCAGGCGCGGCAGCACTGGCGCTCACCGTCCCCGCATTTGCTGAAGATGGTGGCAAAGGCTCCTCGTCGGGCGGCTCGTCGGGCGGCAGTGGTTCCACCGGCGGCAGCAGCTCTGTGCCCAGCAGCAGCGGCAAGTCTGACGACTCCGAAAAGGAAGATTCGGGTTCCGGTTCAAGCTCCGGCACCACAGGCACATCAACCGGCAAGTCGGAAGACGACTCGGCTGACGACACCTCGGAAGACACTACCGATGACTCGACCAGCACCGGAACTGGCACAACGACGCCAACCACCACGACTACCACTACGGTGAAAAGCTCGATCAAGAAGAAGAAAAAGAAGAATTCCTGAAGCCAGCTTCAAGGCAACAGCGAAAGGCCGGAACCCTCCGGCCTTTTTTGTTTTGTCATGCGGCTGCCGCAAACAGGTGACCATGGCGCGGATGCGCCCCTTCGCTCTGCAAGGCCTATACCTCACCGGGGCATTGCGATAAGCTGACATGAAAGAAAGGATTCACATGCGCATTTCAACTCTCGGTCTTGCTGCCTTCCTCGCCCTGTCTTCAAGCTTGCCTGCCCTGGCCGCAACCACGGCTGACGATGCGGCAAAGCTCCAGGCCAGCCTGCAAGCCTATTTCGGCAAGGGCGCTGACGCCTTGAAGATCACGCCGGATGGCGATGGCTTCAAGGTGGTGCTTGATGTCACGCCGATGCTGGCCGCCGCCAAGCAGGCGGGCGAAGAAATTTCGCTGTCTCCCATTGAGATGAACCTGACGCCGGAAGGCAATGGCAAGTGGAAGATCAAGCATGATGGCCCGCTCAAGCTTTCGATCAAGGGCAAGGACCAGATGCAGGTTGATGAGGCCTTTGAGAACTTCAGCATGGATGGCGAGTTTGATGAGGCGCTGGGCTATTTCTCCGCGCTTGACATGCAGGGCAAGAACATCACCGTCAGCGAGAACATGACCGACCCTGCCGGCGCCACGATCAAGGCCGACGGCAAGATTGAATCAGTCAGCGCCAAGGCCACGGGCGTGGCCAATGCCGCAGGCGGCGTGGACGCGAAGGTGACCGAAACCTTCGGCCCCGGCACGATGAGCGAGAACATCACCTCGGACAAGGAACCGCCCTTCCCGATGCAGTTTTCCATGGCAGGCGCCAGCCTCGATGCCACCTACACCGGCCTCAAGACCTTGGCGATGCTCGACCTGCTGAAATTCATGGTGGCTCACCCTGACAAGGCTACCATCGCCAAGGATCAGCCGGCCTTGAAGACTGCGCTTGCCGCCTTGTTGCCTGTCTGGAGCAACATCAATGCCCAGGCCACCATCAACAAGCTCGAGGCGCAAACGCCGATGGGCAGGATTGCAGCCGAAAAGGTCGGCATTGGTCTTGATCTCAATGGCGCTGTGAAAGATGGCAAGTTCGGCGAGACAGTGAGCGCCGAAGGCCTGACCCTGCCCGCCGAACTGGTGCCGCCATGGGCGGCCAAGCTGGTGCCCAAGAATGCCTCGGTGGGTTTCAGCGTGTCTGGCTATGATGCTGAGACTCCGGTCAAGGCCGCGCTGGATGGCGCCGACTTCTCCAAGGAAGAGCCCATCGCGCAAGAGCTTCAGGACAAGCTGTTCGCCATGCTGCTACCCAAGGGCACGGTTGACGTGGCGCTGACCAAGACTGCGGTCAACAATGATGTCTATGAGCTGACGGCCGAAGGCAGCTTCCAGGCTGGGCCCGCCGCGCTGCCCACGGGCAAGGCGCACATCACGGCCAAGGGCCTGGATGACCTGATGCAAATCATGCAAGCCGCCCCGCCGGAAGCCGGCCTTCAAGGTGGCGCTGCCGTCATCGTCGTGGCCAAGGGCCTCGCCAAACCGGATGCCGATGGCAAACTATTCTGGGATGTGCAGGCCACGCCGGATGGCAAGGTGCTGGTCAACGGTGTCGACGCCAAGAACATGGCGAAGTGACACTCACGCGCAGTTCAATGTGAAAATGGCGGCCTCCGGGCCGCCATTTTTGTTGGCGCATGGGGTTGAAGGATCAGTCCTTCACGGCCACCACATAGTTCAGCGGCATGCGCGCGCCATCGGCATAGATCACCTGGCCGGACACATAGCTCGCTTCATCTGATGCAAGGAAGGCGGCGATCGACGCCATCTCCGAAGGCTCGCCCACGCGGCCCATCGGCGTGCGCGAAAGGATGCGGTGGCGCGAGGCCTTGTCATTCATCACGCCCTTCAGCATGTCGGTGTTGATTGAGCCGGGGCCAATCGCATTGACGCGGATGCCATGCGGCGCCAGCGCCAGCGCAGCCACCTTGGTGAGCTGGCGCACGCCGCCCTTGCTCATGGTGTAGGGCGCGATGGCCGGAATGGCGAGCGTATCATTGACGGAGGACATGTTGACGATGGCGCCTGGCTTGCGGCCAGCCTCAACCTGCTTCACCATTTCACGCGCGCAAGCCTGCGTGAGCAGGAAAGAGCCTTTGAGGTTGATGCCGATCACCTTGTCAAACTGCTCTTCAGTGATCTCAAGGAAGTCACCCACGATCGAGATGGCCGCATTGTTGACGAGCACATCCACCGCGCCATGCTGTTTCACAGTTGCCGCCACCAGGGCCTTGATGTCGGCGCTGTTGGAGACATCGCAATGCTGATAGCTGGCGCCCAGGCGCTTGGCTTCTTCAGCGCCTTCCTTGTCCAGCACATCGGCCAGCACCACCTTGGCGCCCTGCTTCACAAACTCCTCGGCAATGGCCAGGCCAATGCCACGGGCAGCGCCAGTGACAATGGCGACACGGTCTTTCAGTTTCATGGGATCCTCTCAGTAGCGTTCTGCGGGCGAAACCGCCTTGGCAAACAGGGCTATGATCATAGCGCCCAGAACTGTCAACCCAAGTGCCCAGCCCAATGAGGTGAATTGGGCCACAAAACCGATGAGCGGCGGTCCGGCCAGAAAGCCGGAATAGCCCATCGAAACCACCGCGGCGATGCCGCGCCCCGGTGCATCAGGCTCCAGCCGCCCGCCAGCCGCAAACAGCACGGGCGCCAGATTGCCTATGCCAACGCCGCCCGCCGCATAGGCCACGAAAGTGAGCGGCAGGCTGGGCGAGACCAGCGCCAGGCCCATGCCAACTGCCGCCAGTGCGGCGCTGGCCACCACCACATTGAGCGCGCCAAACCTGTGGCGCAGAAAATCACCCGCAAAGCGCGAGGCCGACATCCCGCCCTGGTAGAAGGCAAAGCCCCAAGCGGCCAAGGCCACATCGATGCCAAACTTCTCACGCGTGAAGATGCCGCCCCAATCGGCAACCGAGCCTTCCACCATCAAGGCGAGGAAACACAGCGCGCCAAGCCCGAATGTGGCCTTGGTGGGCCAGCCGAAATGCGATTCCGAAAGCCCCTTGTCGACCTTTGATGGCAAGAAAAACTGGCAGGCTGCAACAAGCGCTACAATAAACACCGCCGCAGCCACATAGACTTCAAGCGCAGCTGAAAAGTGCCCGATGAGATAGCTGCCACCAAAGGCGCCAATCCAGCAGCCAACGCTCCATCCCGCATGCAGCGACGACATGATCGGCCGCCCCAGCGCCTTTTCAACCGCAAGCCCATGCGCGTTCATTGCCACATCCATGGAACCGGTGCCCGTGCCGAACACGAAGGCGGCGGCGATGAAGCTCCAATAGCTGGGGGCAAAGACTGGCAGCAAGAAGCCGAAGCCGAAAATCAGGCCTGTGGCCAGCACAACGGGCGCGCTGCCGAAGCGGTTGATCAGCGCGCCAGTGAGCGGCATCGAAAGCACCGCACCTGCCGCGATGGCCAACAGTGCAAGTCCAAAGGCGCCATGCCCCACGCCGATGCGCTGCTCGGCCAGCGGGATATGCGGAACCCAGGCTCCGATCAGCAGGCCCGCCAGCAGAAAAGCAACAAGAACAGCCCAGCGGGCGCGAATGGCATTTTGTGTCGTCATGGGCCAGCTGCATACATGCAGTCTGGTGGCTTGTGAAAAGAATTGTGAACTTTCTGCAATGCAATGGTATCTTTTCGCATGACTGCTTCGCCCCAATCCCGTTTCGCCATCATTTTTGTTTTCATCACCGTGCTGCTCGACATGGTGGGCTTTGGCCTGATCATTCCCGTGCAGCCCGCCCTGATCGAACAGGTGGCCAATGTTGACGTGGCGCATGCCTCAGTGATCGGCGGCTGGATGTTCTTTGCCTTTTCGGCCGCACAATTCCTGCTTGGCCCCACGTTGGGCAACCTTTCCGACGCCTACGGCCGCAGGCCCCTGCTGTTGCTGGCGGTTTTCGGGCTGGGCGTTGATTACCTGATCACCGCCTTTGCGCCATCGGTGGGCTGGCTGTTCGTGGGCCGCACGCTGGCCGGCGTATGCGGCGCATCCTATGTGATCGCCAACGCCTTCATTGCCGACATCACCCCGCCCGAGGGCCGCGCCAAAGCCTTTGGCATGATGGGCGCCGCCTTTGGCCTTGGCTTCGTGATTGGCCCGGCGCTTGGCGGATTGCTCGGCGCCTTTGGCCCGCGCGTGCCCTTCTATGCCGCCGCCTGCGTGTCCCTGATCAATTTCACCTTTGGCTATTTCATCCTGCCGGAAACGCTGGCGGCAGAAAAACGGCGGCCATTTGAAATGGCCCGCGCCAACCCGGTTGGCACATTCAGGATCTTCGCCCAATACCGGCAGGTGTTGCCCTTGTGCATGGTACTGACCATGTATTTCTTCGCCACATCGGTTTACCCGGCCATCTGGCCCTTCTGGTCAACGGCAAAATTCGGCTGGGGGCCAAGCCTGATTGGCACCACGCTTGCCGCCTTCGGCATCACCATGGCCGTATCACAAGGCCTGCTCACCGGACCCTTGGTCAAGCGGCTTGGCGAATGGAACCTGGCGCTCGTTGGCCTTGTCTCAGGCATGGCCAGCTGCGTGGCTTATGGCTTCGCCTCCGGCTTGCCGTGGGTGCTGGTGATCCTGATTGTCCATGCCCCGGAAGGCTTCGTGCACCCGATGTTGTCGGCCATGATGTCCCGCGAGGTGCCGGAGAATGCCCAAGGTGAATTGCAGGGCGGGCTGGGCTCGCTCATGAATGTCGCCATGATGCTGGGCACCGTGTTCTACAGCCAGGCCTTCGGCTATTTCATGCAGGAAAACCCCATCTATGTTTCCCCCGGTGCGGGATTTTTCATCGCTGGCGCGCTGCTGGCCATTACCCTGCTGGCGCTGCTGGTGTTTCACCACAGCCAGCGCAAAACATGAACGATAGTTAATGTTTTGGGCTTAGTGGATATTAACGCATTTTCCCTATGAAATCGGCCCAAACGGGGTGGAAAATGACGGAACTGGTTGTGAACGTGCGGCGCTGGGGCTTTGACAGCCTGAGGCTTCTGGCCAAGAGCTTTGCCGCGCATTGGCTGATCATCACCATTCCCGCGCTTTGCGTTATCACCAACATGATCCTGTTTGCCGATCTTCCGCACAAGGATTTGCAGCCGGTGTTTGACGTGCTGATGGAGATCGCCACCAGCATGATCCCGGTGGGCATTGCCGTCGCTGTTGTCGTGCGCTTCGTGCAATATGCCTTCATCATCAAGCCGGAAAGCCCGGCCCGCGCCCTCGTCACCGACATCCGCAATTTCATCACCAAGCCGGCAGCCTTGATCAACGGCCTGCCAATTGTCGTGGCCATCACCCTCTACAACAAGGCCTTCCTCGACCTGAAGCCGCAGATTCCTTATCTCAACCCCTTCAAGTGGGACGAGTATTTCATGCAGCTGGACCGCACGCTGCATTTCGGCATCGACCCGTGGCGCCTGCTGCAGCCGCTGATGGGCTATGACTACGTGACCTTCGCATCATGCCTGCTCTACAACATGTGGTTCATCGCCCTGTTCGGCACCATGGTGTGGTTTGCCTTCCAGAAGAACTCCAGCGAACTGCGCACCCGGTTCTTCGTCTCCTACATGCTGATCTGGTGGATCGGCGGCGGCCTGATGGCGGTGTATTTCTCCTCCGCCGGCCCGGCTTATTATTCACGCATCGGCCTGACGCCAGACCCCTATTCCGATCTCATGGCCTATCTGCAGGATGTGAACACCCGCCTGCCCATCTGGTCCCTGCCGACCCAGGACATGCTGTGGGATGGCTATATCGGCAAGTCAGAGCCTTTGGGCATCTCGGCCTTCCCGTCTATGCACAATGCCAATGCCATCCTGTTTGCCCTGACCTTCCGGCACATCAACAAGTTCCTCGGCTGGTTCTTCACCGCCTATGCGGTGGTGATCCTGCTCACCTCGGTGCATCTGGCCTGGCATTATGCCGTGGATGGCTATGCCGCGGTGCTGATCTCCTCCACCTGCTGGTGGTTGTGCGGCCATTTGGCGCGCTGGATTCACCGCCAGCCCACAATGCTGCAACACAACCAGGACATGGCCGCACTGGCATCTTGAGCCTGCCTGTGGCAGAGAGAGGCGCATGACCGCCTCCCTGCCCGAAGACAAGGCCGCCCTGCGCAAGGCCGCCGCCGCCGCCCGCCAAGTGGCCCATGATGCTGCCCATACCACGGCGCCCCTGCGCCTCGCCGCGCACAAACTGCCCGCCATGACCACGCCGGGTTTCAATGCTGTTTCTGCCTTCTTCCCCTACCGCTCCGAAATGGATACGCGCCCGCTGCTCGGCCGCCTTGCCGGTGAGGGCTGGAAAACCTGCCTCCCGGTGGTGATCGCCGCGGGCCAGCCTCTGGTCTTCCGCCGCTGGCTGCCGGGCGAGCCAACCTTCAAGGGCGTGATGAATATCGATTGCCCGGCCGAGGACGCCGAAGTGCTGGAGCCCGACATGCTCATTGTGCCGCTGCTGGCCTTTGACCGGCAGGGCTATCGCCTGGGCTATGGCGGCGGCTTCTATGACCGCACCTTGGCCAAGCTGCGCGCCAAGAAGAAGATCATTGCCATTGGTGCCGCCTACGCCGCCCAGGAAGTTTCCAGCGTGCCACACGGGCCGCATGACCAGCCTCTGGATTACATCATCACCGAAAATGAGCTGATGAAATGCGGCTGATGTTTCTCGGTGATGTGGTGGGCAAGTCTGGCCGCGACGCGGTCTATGCCCAATTGCCGCTGTTGCGCGAAAAACTTCAGCCGGACCTGGTGGTCGTGAACGGTGAAAATGCGGCGCATGGTTTCGGCATCACCGAAGAGATATTCCAGAAGCTGCGCGAAGCCGGCGCAGATGTCGTAACCCTCGGCAACCACGCCTTTGACCAACGCGAGGCGCTGGTGTTCATCGCCCGCGAGGACCGCATGATCCGCCCGCTGAACTGGCCCACGGGCTGCCCCGGCCGCGGCACCGCACTGGTGGAAACGGCCAAGGGCCAGCGTGTGCTGGTGATCAATGCCATGGGCCGCGTGATGATCGAGCCGCAGCTTGATGACCCCTTCCCCGCCGTCAACCGCGAGCTTGAGGCCTGCAAGCTTGGCGAAGGCTGTGACGCCATCCTGATCGACATGCATGCTGAAGTTTCGTCTGAGAAGATGGCCATGGGCCATTTTGTCGATGGGCGTGCGAGCCTTGTGGTGGGCACCCACACCCACACGCCCACGGCCGACCATCACATCCTGTCTGGCGGAACTGCCTATATGACGGACGCCGGCATGTGCGGCGATTTTGACTCGGTGATCGGCATGGACAAGGCCGAACCCCTGAACCGCTTCCTGCGCAAGCTGCCGGTGGAGCGCATGCGCCCCGCCGAAGGCGAGGCCACGATCTGTGGCGTTCTGGTTGAGACGGACGACAAGACCGGCCTTGCCCTGAACATCGGCCCCATCCGCCTGGGCGGCAAGCTGCAACAGGTGATGCCGGGCTAACCCCCGGCTTACGCCACGTCTTCGGGTGCGGGCGCGCGCTTCTGGCCGGTCACCATGGCGCGCACCAGGTTTTCCCTGTGCCGCAGGCTGGCCAGCGCCACGCCGCCCAAGTGAAAGATCACCAGCCCCACCACGCTATAGGCGAAGGCGGAATGGGCTAGTTGCATGGCGTCATCGCCATACCAGGCATCGGTGGTCATCAGCCAGCCGGTTAAGACCGTGATCAAAATATCGGTGAGCAGGACAAGGATCATGGCGCCGCCGGCCGGGTTGTGGCCGAGATAGCGCCGCTCCGTGCCCCAGGCCAAGGCGCCAATATAGTTCAGAACCACTCGGGGGCCTTTGATGAAATTGGCAAAACGTGCATGGCGAGACCCGGCAAAGCCCCAGACGATGCGCAACCCCACAAGGGCGGCAACGCCGAGCCCAATCCATTGATGCGTATCGCTGCGGATTGACGAGGTGAACCACGCGGCAGCCATGCCGCCAACCAGGCTCCAATGGAACAGCCGGACAAAAGGATCCCAGACACGCAGTGTCGCCCCCGGTTTCTGCGTGTCTGGGGAGCGCATGTTACTGCTTCTTTTCGCCAGCTTCGGCGTTGTCGACTTGCTCCAGGGTCTCGGCATTGTAGGCAGCATTCACCTTCTTGCCGCCGGCGTCGGTGGCGTAGGCTTCATAGCAGCCGCCTTCGACCTTGATCTTCGACACGGTGAGGCCCTTGGCCTTCAGCGCGGCCACAAGATCAGCCTGCGGCTTGAACTTGGCGGCATCGGCCTTGCTGCACTCCACCTTAGCGGCGCTGGCGGCGGAAGCGAAGTTGGCGTTGGCGGCAATCAGGGCACAGGCAGCAAGCAAAGTCACACGAAGCATTGGGAACTCTCCAAAAACGGGTTTGAACGCGCTGCACATTGCACCGCGCGGGCCGGTATGGCCGTGGCTGCTGCTTAAATTGGCGCCAACCGCTTTGGACACTTACATTTCAGTGAAGTCGCCAGCCTTTGGCGTGGCGGCGCTTACTTCCCTGTAAGCGCGCAAGGCCTAACAACAAAAAAGGCCGATGCCAGCACGCATCAGCCTTCAAGAAGCGCTAGGGCGCATCGCCCTGCTTTGCCGTGGATTGCTAGGCGCCAGCCTTGCGGCGGAAGAAACTGGGCAGGCGGCTTTCGCCCTTTTTGGCGAGCTCTGCGGCCACATGCGCGGCCTGGCGGGTGTTGCCCGCTTCCAGCGCCTTGGTGGTGGCCGCGCTTAAATCAGTCAACGTTGTGATAGAGGCAAAAAGCCGCCCCTGCGGTGCCTGGTCTGCCAAAGTCTTTACCCTTCTGAGCGCCGCTGCCCCGGCGGCTCCAATGCTCTCGCCGTCAAACGAGAAGGATTCCACAGATGCCATCTTGACCGTCATGAACTGAACTCCACACACTCACACCGCGCTTCCCGCCACAATGGCGATGGGCCGCGCGCTATTCCCGATGGCGTTAAGGTGAACTTTCATCCTTAAAACAGGGTTAAATTGCGGCGCTTGTGTGAAGCTATTTTGACTGGCTATAAGGCGCGGGAATTTCACAGCTTGTTAAGAGATCGAAATGGCCGGCCATTCACAATTCAAGAACATCATGCACCGCAAGGGGCGCCAGGACAAAATGCGCTCCAAGATCTTCTCCAAGCTGTCGCGCGAAATCACCGTGGCTGCCAAGGCGGGCATCCCCGACCCTTCGGCCAACGCCCGGTTGCGTCTGGCGATCCAGAACGCCCGTGCCGAAAACCTGCCCAAGGACAATATCGAGCGCGCCATCAAGAAGGCGGCCGGCAATGACGGCGAGAACTATGACTCTGTGCGCTATGAGGGCTATGGCCCCGCTGGCGTTGCAGTGATTGTCGAGGCCCTGACCGACAACCGCGCCCGCACCGCGCCGGTGGTGCGTTCCCTTTTCGCCAAATACGGCGGCAACATGGGTGAGTCGGGCTCGGTGTCCTTCATGTTCGCCAAGGTGGGCGAGATTGTCTACCCGCTGGCCAAGGCATCGGCCGACGCCATGATGGAAGCTGCCATCGAGGCTGGCGCCGATGATGCAACAAGTGAAGGCAGCCACACCATCATCTGCGCCTTTGAATCGATCAATGAGGTTTCCACAGCGCTTGCCGCAAGGTTTGGTGAGGCAGAGTCCGTCAAGGCGATTTGGAAGCCCAACGTGACTGCGCCAGTCGCCGAATTCGAAAAGGCCGAAAGCCTGATGAAGCTGGTGGACGCGCTGGACGAGGATGATGACGTGCAGAACGTGTTCACCAATGCCGAATTCTCCGACGACGTCGCGGCCAAGCTGAACCCTGAGGAGTAAGGCGTGGCGCATCACCGCTTTACGCCCAACGCCTACTACCAAACCCTTGCCGCGCATCCCGCCGCACTGGTGATCCGGAATGGTGACACCGTCACCACCTCCACCATCGACGCCAATGGTTATGACCTGAATAACCAGTTCGTGGCCGCAGACCCGAACCCCATGTCCGGCCCCTTCTTGGTTGAAGGCGCTGAACCAGGCGACACGCTGGCTGTCGACATTCAAAAGATCAGCATGACACGCCCCACCGGCTGGACGCGCCAGGGACTGGCCTGGCATGTGGTGCCCGCCGCCGAAGTGCGCGCCATGCCGCCGCGCGAAAAGATCATCTGGGACATCGCACCAAGGCAGAACGCCATCACCCTGCAGAACCCGCCGCCCGAATTGCGCAATTGGTCCATTCCCATTGTGCCGATGATCGGCTGTTTCGGCCTGGCGCCAGATGGCGGCGAGGCGATCAGCACCGCCACCTGCGGGCGCCACGGTGGCAACATGGACTACCGCCGCTTCGGCGAAGGCGCGACGGCCTACTTTCCGGTGACTGTCCCTGGCGCATTGCTCTTTCTCGGTGATGTGCATGGCGCCCAAGGTGATGGCGAGATCGCCGGAACAGGCATCGAAACCAGCGCCGAAGTGACCTTCAGGGTCCGCCTCATCAAGGGCCAGAAAATCACATGGCCGCGCGGCGAAGACGAAACCTCGATCTTCACAGTGGGCAATGCCCGCCCGTTAGAACTTGCCTTGCAGCATGCCACCTCGGAAATGCTGGCCTGGCTGGAAAGCGGTTATGGCCTCGGCAAGATTGCGGCCAGCCATTTCCTTGGCATGAATGTGCGCTACGACATCGGCAACGTGTTCAACCCCGCCTTCAGCGTGGCCTGCCGGGTTGAGAAAGCCGCACTGGCCGCGCTGAAATAGCTGCAATCTGCTAGACTGGCGCCCATGGTCAGAATCATTGGGCTGGACCCAGGCCTGCGCCACACCGGCTGGGGCATCATAGAAGCGGAAGGCACGCGGCTGTCCTATGTGGCCGATGGCGCCGTTCATTCCGTGAATGATGATGATCTTGCCACGCGCCTGTTGCAAATCCACCAGCAGGTTTTGGCCATCTTTGATGAATTCAAACCGGACGAGGCCGCGATCGAAGAAACCTTCGTCAACAAGGACGCAAGGGCCACGCTGAAGCTGGGCCAGGCCCGCGGCGTGGTGATGCTGGCGCCTGCGTTGCGGAAAGTTGGCGTTTGCGAATACGCCCCCAACCTGATCAAGAAAACCGTGGTGGGCACGGGGCACGCGGAAAAAGACCAAGTGAAACACATGGTCAAGATCCTGCTGCCGCGCGCCGAATTGAAAACTGCCGACTCTACAGACGCTCTTGCCATTGCCATCTGCCATGCCCAGCACCGCGGCATGAAAGCGTTGAAAATGAAACTTGAGCCATGAGGTGAAACAATGACCAGGATTGCCCTTTGCGTTCTTGCGGTGCTGCTCATCATCTTCACCGTGCCATTTGCCGTCTATGGCACGCTTTCGGCTTTCACCGGCGCACAGCCGCCGGGCGGGTCGAATGCCGCATTCTTCACAGGCGTGTTGGTCTCCAAACTGGGAACCGCACTCACCTTTGTGCTGATTTTCAACGCGGCGCGCGGGGCGTTGAGGAACCGTTGGCCAGCCTATGCCGCCATGTGGTGGTTGATGTTTGCCTTCGGCGAAATTGGCCAAGCCATCGGCCCAAGCTATTCTTGGCCCTTCGCTATTGCTGGCATCGTCTCCGAAACCATCTATCTGCCGCTTTCCGCCTTGGTGACCAGCAAGCTGTTGCTGCCATGAGGCTGGCCCGCACATGCGTGTTCTTGACTTGTTCTAACCGCTTCTTTACTTCTGCGCACTAGGAAGTGCAAATGATCGGAAAACTCAAAGGCCGCATCGACAGCGCGGGAGAAGACTGGGTGATGCTGGATGTGGGCGGCGTGTGCTACCTCGCCTCCGCCTCCGCCAAGACGCTGGCCACCCTGCCCCGCGTTGGCGAATTTGCTGAGCTGTTCACTGAAATGCTGGTGAGCCAGGACAATATCCGCTTGATCGGCTTTGCCACCAACCATGAAAAAGAATGGTTCAAGCTTTTGCAAACAGTTCAGGGCGTGGGCGCGCGCGTGGCCCTGGCGGTGCTCTCGATCATGACGCCAAATGAGCTCGCCTCCGCCATCGCCTTGCAGGATAAGGCCAAGATCGGTGAGGCCAATGGCGTGGGCAAGAAGCTCGCGGAGCGCGTGGTGCTGGAACTCAAGGACAAGGTGCCCAAACTCACCATGGCCGATGTGGGCCTTTCGCAAGTTGCGGCAGAACTTGCCGGTCCCGCGCCCACGGCGGCGAGCGATGCCGTCTCGGCCCTCGTCAACTTGGGTTATGGCCAGACGCAAGCCGCGCAGGCCGTCAGCGCCGCACTTAAGAAATCCGGCGCTGACTTGCCCACTGAAAAGCTCATCCGCGCCGCGCTGAAGGAACTGGCGACTGCATGAACGCCCGCCCCCTCGTCACCGCCGAAAAGAAGCTTGAGGATCAGGCGGATACGCAGCTCCGCCCGCAGCGGCTTTCTGAATTCGTTGGCCAGTCCAAGGCGAAACAGAACCTCTCGGTGTTCATCGAAGCCGCCAAGGCGCGCAAGGAAGCGCTGGATCACGTGCTCTTCGCTGGCCCGCCGGGCTTGGGCAAGACGACACTGGCGCAAATCATGGCGCGGGAACTGGGCGTCAACTTCAAGGCCACCTCCGGTCCCGTCATCGCCAAGGCGGGAGATCTCGCCGCCTTGCTGACCAACCTCGAAGACCGCGACGTTCTATTCATCGACGAAATTCACCGCCTCAACCCTGCAGTGGAGGAAGTGCTCTACCCCGCCATGGAAGATTTCCAGCTGGATCTCATCATCGGCGAAGGCCCCGCCGCGCGTTCTGTGCGCATTGATCTGGCGCGCTTCACCCTGATCGGCGCCACCACGCGCACCGGCCTGCTCACCACGCCGCTGCGTGACCGCTTCGGCATTCCCGTGCGCCTTGATTTCTACCAGCAGGATGAGCTGCTCGAAATCATCCAGCGCGGTGCGCGCATCATGGCCCTGCCCATCACCGAAGATGGCGCGCGCGAAATTGCCAAGCGCAGCCGTGGCACGCCGCGCATTGCAGGGCGCCTCTTGCGCCGCGTGCGCGACTTTGCATCCGTTGGCGGCGCTTCAAGCGTGAACGCAGCAATCGCCGATAAAGCATTGAAAGCGTTGGATGTTGATAGCGCCGGCCTTGACGCGCTGGATCACCGTTATCTCAAATGCATCGCGCTGAATTTCAGCGGCGGCCCGGTGGGCATCGACACCATCGCCGCTTCCCTTTCCGAAGCGCGCGACACGCTGGAAGACGTTGTCGAAAGCTATCTCCTTCAACTCGGCTTCCTCAACCGCACACCGCGTGGCCGCTTGCTCACCCATCACGCTTTCCGCCACCTGGGCCTCGCCGTGCCGCAGCGCCCTGAATTCACGCAAGGCATTCTGCCGCTGGAGGACGACGCGTGACGCCAACCTACGCCTTGCGCGTCAATTACGAAGACACCGACTTTTCAGGCTTCGTCTATCACGCCAACTATCTCAAATTCTGTGAGCGCGCCCGCAGCGATTATTTGCGCGTGAAGGGCGTTGACCAGAAAGCGTTGTTTGCCGAAGGCGTGGCCTTCGTAGTGCGGCGCATGGACTGCAATTTCCTTGCCCCTGCCCGTTTTGAAGATGAACTCACTGTGGCGACCGATTTCAGGGAAATGGCCGGCGCAAGGTTTGAGCTGTTCCAAACCATCAGCCGGGGCGCTGACACATTGTTCACCGCCGCTGTCACTGTTGTGCTGATTGATGGCCGCGGCCGCCCCAAGCGGATCTCCCCGGAGCTTGCCGCCGCGCTAACCCATCCTTAACCATAACCCTGATTCAACCACCCGGCCCGGCTAAACATCTCTGGGCCTGCGCTGATTCGCCAAATCCTTGGAAATCGCCGCAGTTTTGACAGATTTGGCTGGTGGAAGCGCCCCTGCCTTCGGGGGAAGGCCTTCCACGGCATTTGGGACATGGTTTGATGGATCAGGTTACGGCCGCACCGGTTGCGCAAGGCGGCGCGCACATTTCACTTTGGCACTTGCTGTTCCAGGCTTCCTGGCCCGTGTTCATTGTGATGATCGGGCTGGGCCTCGCCTCCGTCTGGTGCTGGGCCATCATCTTCGAAAAATTCTATTCGGTGCGCCGCATGAATTCCGCCAATGACAAGTTCGAGAACCAGTTCTGGTCTGGCCAGTCGCTGGAAGACCTGTACCATGCCATGTCCGGCCGCAACTCCATTGGCATGGCCGCCATCTTCGTGGCCGCAATGCAGGAATGGAAGCGCAGCCAGGGTGCTGCCATGCGCGCCGGTTTTGCCGGTGTGCTGAAGCGCATCGAAAAGGTGATGGATGTTTCGATCCAGAAAGAGATGGGCGGGTTGGAATCCCGGCTGTTGTTCCTTGCCACAGTGGGTTCGGCTGGCCCTTTCATCGGGCTGTTCGGCACCGTCTGGGGCATCATGACGTCCTTCCAGGGCATCGCCAATTCGCAGAACACCAACCTCGCTGTTGTTGCGCCCGGCATCGCTGAAGCCCTGTTCGCCACGGCAATTGGCCTTGTGGCTGCCATACCAGCGACAATTTTCTACAACATGTATTCCTCTGACGCCGCGAAGATTGGCACAAGACTGGAGAACTTCGCCGATGAATTCTCCGCCATCATCTCGCGGC
This sequence comes from Alphaproteobacteria bacterium, assembly GCA_028868695.1. GTDB lineage: Bacteria > Pseudomonadota > Alphaproteobacteria > Rhizobiales > Aestuariivirgaceae > Aestuariivirga. Next base: position 71,968 of record JAGWTZ010000009.1, read on the forward strand.
AACTGGATGAACGGGCCTAACACATGGGTGCAGGTGGCATAAAGGCAGGCGGATATTCCAGGCGCTCTTCGCGCCGCCAGTCCCGCCATGGCGCCATGAGCGACATCAACGTCACGCCGCTGGTGGACGTCATGCTGGTGCTGCTCATCGTCTTCATGGTGGCGGCCCCGCTGATGACAGTGGGCGTGCCCATCGAACTCCCCAAGACCCAAGCCAAGCAGATCAACACGTCCACCCAGCCGCTCACCATCTCGGTGCAGGCAGACCGCACCATCTTCATCGAAAACACGGCGATCAAACTCGATGAGCTGGCGCCCAAGCTGCAGGCCCTCGCCAAGAACGGCAACCAGGAACAGCTGATGGTGCGCGCCGACACCAATGTGCCTTACGGCGCGGTGATGGAAGTGATGGGTGTGTTGAACCAGGCGGGGTATACGAAAATTGGGCTTGTGACCGGGCCGGCTGAAAAGAAGCAGTCACCCTGAAAGATGAAAAGACCCCTTGTCATATCCCTCGGCTTCCACGCCGCCATACTTCTGGCGGCGCTTGTCGTTTTGCCGACGCCCGAGGCTTTCAAGGTTCCGCCGCCGGAAGCGATTCAGGTGGATATCAGCGCGGTGATCTCCGACAAGTCGCAGAAGATGGCCACCACCAAAGACCCATCTCCCCCCGCCGACACGCCTGCCCCGAAAGAGACCAAGGTGGTGAAGGACGTGCCGCCCGCGCCGAAGGTGGATGACAAGATCAACACCGCCTCGCATGAGCCCAGCCAGCCGCCGCCTGAACCGGACAAGAAGCCGGACCCGCCCAAGCCCGACACCAAGGCGCTGGACCAGCTGCTGAAGGCCGAAGACCAGAAGCAGAAGGACCTGCAGCAGCAGGCCGACGAGGCCCAGGCCATCGCCGAGGCGCAGAAGCAGGCCGAGGACAAGAAAAAGGCCGAGGAGAAGAAGAAGGCCGAGGACGCCAAGAAAAAGGCCGAGCAGAAGGCCAAGCTCGACAAGGCCCTGGCGGAGGCGCAGGCCCAGCTCAACAAGATCGCCGGCGAGAACACCGCCCCGGCCAAGCCTTCCGACAAGAAGGGCGCGCCCAAGCAGGCCGACAAGAACACCGCCGGCAATGACGCCGCCAACACCGCCACGATTGCCGCCGCACTGATCGCCCGCGTCAAGGAATGCTTCAACATTCCGCCCGCGGCGCGCGAGAAGAACATCTCGGTGCCCATCCACTTCCTGCTCAACGCGGATGGCAGCGTGAACGGCCAGCCCGAGGTGCAGGGCGAGAGCGATGACCCGGTGTTCCAGGCCACGGCCCGCGCCGCGGTTTCGGCGATTGCCGAATGCGCCCCCTTCCAGCTGCCCGCTGATCAATATGACCAGTGGAAAGACAATCTGCTAGATTTCAACCCAACCCAGCTTTCCGGCTAATGAGTTCAGAATGACCCTCACTCGGCGCAATGTCCTGTTTCTTTCCGCGGCTGCCATGGCCGCAGGCCTCGCCACGCCGGCCCTTGCGGTGACCGGCACGGTGAGCAGCGGCAAGATTGACCCGCTGCCCATCGCCATTGCGCCCTTCCTTGCCGCGCAAGGCGCAGACGCCGACGCCGCCGCCACGGCTGGCGTGATCGCCAATGACCTGGCGCGCTCAGGCTATTTCAAGCCGCTGCCGCCCGAAAGCTTCATTGAGAAGATTGGCAGCTTTGACCAGAACCCCAATTTCGCCTCCTGGCAGCAGGTGAAGGCCCAGGCCCTTGTGGTGGGACAGGTCTCGCGCGCTGGAGACAGGATGACGGTGGCCTTCAAGCTTTATGACGTGAACACGCAGGCCTTCCTTGCCGGCTCCAGCTTCACCGCGCCGGCCAAGCTGTCGCGCCGCTTGGCCCACAAGGTGGCCGACATGGTCTATAACAAGATCACTGGCTTTGCCCCCTACTTCGACACCCGCATTGTCTATGTGGATGAGAGCGGCCCGAAAAACGCCCGCGTGAAAAAGCTGGCGCTGATGGACCAGGATGGCTTCAACCCGCGCACGCTGACCAACGGCAAGGAAATCCTGCTCACGCCGCGCTTCTCGCCCACCTCGCAGGAAATCACCTATGCGGCGATCGGCACCGATGCCAGCCGCGTGTTCATCTACAATATCGACACCGGGCAGAAGGAGATCGTTGGCGATTTCCCCAACATGAGCTTTGCGCCGCGCTTCTCGCCCGATGGCCAGAAGGTGATCATGAGCCTGGAAAGCGATGACGGCCGCAACGCCAACATCTTCGAGATGGACCTGCGCTCAAAGCAGATGCGCCAGGTGACCAATGTTCCGGCGATCAACACGGCACCCTGCTATTCGCCCGATGGCGCGCGCATTGCCTTTGAGTCTGACCGCGGCGGCACCCAGCAGATCTATGTGATGAATGCCGATGGCTCTGGCGAGCAGCGCATTTCCTTTGGTAATGGCCGCTATTCCACGCCGGTCTGGTCTCCCGATGGCAAATACATCGCCTTCACCCGGCAGGCCACCGGCGGCTTCGGCATTGGCGTGATGGCGCCCGATGGCTCGGGCGAGCGGGTGCTGACCGAGGGCTTCCACAATGAAGGCCCCACCTGGTCTCCCAACAGCCGGGTGATCATGTTCTTCCGCGATAGCCAGGGCGAGAACGGCGGGCCGCAGCTGTGGTCTGTTGATATCTCGGGCTATAACGAGCAGCAGGTGCAAACCACCGGCTTCTCCTCCGACCCTGCCTGGAGCCCGCTGCTGAAATAGCAGCGAATGGCGAATGGCGAGTGGCGAATAGGGGTTGGCTGCGGCCGCCCCGCTTCCGTCATTCCGGCTAGGCAGCGCACTTCACCCGCCACCACCCGGCCCCGCCCCCCCCCCGCCGTCATTCCGGCCAAGCACCACACCCAAGCGCCATCATTCCAGCCAAGTGACGCGCCTACCCGCCGTCATTCCGGCCAAGGACCGGGCGAAGCCCGGCCGCGATTGCAAGGCAATCGTGGCGAAGTCTGCGAGCCGGAATCCCGCTTCAGCTGGGTGCGGAGCCTGCGGCCTAGCTGGGCCCCTGCTTTCGCAGGGGTGACGGAGGTGGGCATTGGGGTGACGGAGTGAGCGGGAAGCGGGTGACGGAACTTTGATGGTTGGGGAAAAGGGCACACCCCCGCCCTTGTTTGCCCCGCATCATGCGGGGCAGAGGGAAGAAGGGAAACGCGTGGGGAATTCCGACGCGAGTGTGCCACTGTGTTTTAAGTGGCGAGAAGTGCGTTGGGTTTCCCCACGCGCCGGCAGGAATTGAGCATCAGGTGAACTGTCAGTCCGCCCCTATGGGTCTTGGGTTTCACCGGGGCTTC
>JAGWTZ010000095.1 GCA_028868695.1 Alphaproteobacteria bacterium
TGATCAACAAGGACAACATGGTGGTGATGACCTTCATGGCCAGTGGCGAAGACGTGGCCACCATCACCGTGATGAAAATGGGCGACAATGCGGAGGTGACAGCCGAAGGAACCGCGCTGGAAGCGAAGGGCGGCGCGGGTGAGGCGGCGCAGGCGGACACGGCCAAATCAGGCGATGCCAGTTCTGACGCGCCCGCCGCCCCGCCGCTGGTGGCCGCCGAGCGTGATGGCCTGCCCATTCCGGATGGGCTGGGCAACATGGGCTCATCGAAAACCATGTTCAGCCACGGCATTGATTTCTCGGCACCCAACAGTGTCGCGGACATTGTGGCCTTCTACCGGGCTGAACTGGGCAAGCGCGGCTGGAAGGAAGACAGCGCCACGGTGAGCGACGGCGAAGCCAAGCTGGCCTTCACCTCGCCCGAAGGCCCCGCCACCTTGAGCGTGAAGCGCGAGGGCGACATGTCCAACGCAGAGCTGACCGTGAACAAGAAGGCCGATGCCGCCAAATCGCCGCTGGCCCCCAAGCCCGGCATGGTGAAGCTGGTGTTCGGCAACCTGTCGGACAAGGCGGCCACCGTTTCCATCGCCGGCAAGCAAGTGAAGCTGAAGCCCGGCGAAGGCGCCAAGGGCCCCGATGGCCCAACGCTGGAGGTGAAGCCCGGCAAGCTGTCCGCCACCATGAAGGGTGCGGATGCCGCAGCCTTTGAGGCAGGCCCTGATGAAATCTGGATGGTCGGCGTGGGCCCCGGCGGGCTGATCGCCATCAAGCAATGAGCCGGCTTTAAGCCTGCTGCACGGGCGCGGCAAGAAAGGCCACCAGCTCGCGCAGCAGCGGCTTGTGCGCCTTGGCCTTGGGATATTTGAGATAATAGCCATGGCCCAGCGCCAGCGCATGGGGCGACAGCGCCACCAGCCGCCCGGCGCTGATCTCATCGGCGGCCAGCATCTTCTGGCCCAGCACCACGCCCAGCCCGCGCGCCGCCAGTTCCAGCGCCAGGCCGGAATGGCTGGCCTGGTTGCCGCTGGCCGAAAGCACCCGGCCCTTGGCATAGCGGGCGCACCAATCGCGCCATGAGGGGCGCGAGCCGAAATCCCGCCCCCATTCGGTGTGGATGAAATCCTCATCCGGCACGGCGGCGAGTTCTTCCCCCGGCGGTGCCGCAAGCCCGGCGAGATAAGACGGCGCACACAGCGGCACCACTTCATCCCTCACCAGCAATTGCACCTCAAAGCCCGCAAGGCCGGAGGCGCCATAATCGAGCCACAGGTCCACATCGCTGCCGCCACTTGCGTCTCCCGCCGCCTCGCTGCGCAGATCGAAGCGGAAGCCGGCATTGAGCCCGGCAAAGCGCACCAGCCGCGGCGCCAGCCAGCGCTCGCTCACCGAAGGCAGCGCCGCAATCACCAGCCGGCTGCGCGGCCGCGCCGCCGAGGCCAGCGTGGTGGCCTGGGCAATGTCTTCAAAGGCGCGGTGGATGTTTTCATAGATGGCGGCACCCGCATCCGTCAGCGCCACGCGGTTGTTGTGGCGGGTGAACAGCGTCTTGCCGAGGAAATCCTCAAGCTTGCGCACCTGCTGGCTCACTGCCGCCGGGCTGACGCCAAGCTCGGCCGCCGCCGTCACATAGCTGGCGCGCCGCGCCGCACATTCAAAGGCGCGCAAGGCATTGAGCGGTGGCAGGGAAAGCGTCATTGGCCTTAGCAAATCTAAGCCAGCCTAAGAAGAAACCGGGTTGTGAGCAAGTTTTATTGCGCATAGCCTGCGCCCCACCCCAACAGGAACGCCGCCATGCATGACATCCTCGACCTTGACCGTTATCCCCTGCACAAGCCCGGCTCGCCCGAGTGGCTGGCGCTGGTGGAGCGCTGCAAACAGGACCTTTCGCGCGAGGCGATGTTCAACCTTGAAGGCTTTGTGAAGCCCGAGGCACTGAAGCGCGCGCTGGCCGAGGTGAAGCCGGTGATGGAGACGTTGAGCTTCACCCACAAGCGCCGCCACAATGTCTATTTCCGCAAGGAGGTGCCCGGCATCAGCGAGGGCCACCCCGCGCTCAACATGGTGGACACCATCAACCACACCGTTTGCGCCGACCAGATTCCGCAAAGCGTGGTGCTGTGGATTTATGAGTGGCCGCAGTTTGCCGTGTTCCTCGGCGCGGTGATGGGCAAGGAGGCGCTGTTCCCCATGCGCGACGCGCTGGCCCGCGCCAATGTGATGTGTTACCGCGACGGCGAGGCGCTGAACTGGCATTTCGACCGTTCGGAATTCACCACCACCATCCTGCTGCAGGCGCCCACGGCCGGCGGCGCCTTTGAATATTCCAAGGACACGCGCAGCGAGGGCAACCCCAATTTCGAGGGCGTGGCCCGCGTGCTGCGCGGCCAGGACAACAGCGTGAAAAGCCTGGCGCTGAAGGCGGGAACGCTGAACGTGTTCCGCGGCGTGAACACGCTGCACCGTGTCACCCCCTGCAAGGGGCCGGATGAGCGCTACATCGCCGTGCTCTCCTATTTCGACAAGCCGGGCGTGACCTTCTCGAAAGAAGACCAGATCGGCTTCTACGGCCGCGCCGTGTGAGGCGCCGCCCCTTCTCCCGCACAGCGCGCCACCCTTGAACCTCACCCTGAGGTGCCGCCGCGAGGCGGCCTCGAAGGGTGCGCCACACACGCAAGACTGCGCATGCTTCGAGGCATCGCTTGGCCGCGATGCACCTCAGCATGAGGCCGGAGTGGAAGTTGAAAGACGGGCGCGCTAGCTCATGCACCTGCCCCCGCAAAAAAATCGGAGGGGATGTTTCTGCCAGGCTTTGCGCCGATCAGAATTCTGCAATGAAGGAAAGGGCGAAAAGCCCGGCGGGTGGGTGTGGGATAGGCAGCTTGCGCTTCATTCACCATGCCGTCATGCCCGCGAAAGCGGGCATCCCTGTTTTCCTTTGCGAAAACGCAGATTCCCGCTTGCGCGGGAATGACGGGCCTTGGGAGAATGTGAAACTCAAACAGCTTCATCCAAACCCACCTTGGAAACGCGGCGGTTTTAAATCCGGGCCTGATATTAGGGCAATCTTGCAGTTTCTTCGAAACCTCAAAACGCTTTAGCCATTGAAGGCGCTTGGGTCTTAGTGCCCAAGGTCCAGAGCCGGAGCTCCCGGAGGCGGGCGGTGAGTTACTCTGCATCCTGCAGGCGCCGCACTCTTTCTCACCGTATCGGAACTCTGTCGACATCGTCCCCTCCTGTGAAAAAGACGGGAGGAGTTTGGCAAATATTTTAATCCTTGTAAAGGATTATTTTCGTATTCTTAGTAACTCCTCTCATCGTCGGCGAGTTTGCCAATCAAAACATAAGCCAGACCGAGAAGCAGATTGTAAGCATTGGTTTGATAATATTGAAATTGCAGCAACCCCGTTGAAGTACCTAAGGAATTAAGTCAGATTGCGAACACAGCGAACATTAATTGCATAGAATCTGAATTGAGGCCGCAAAATGAAGTTCACGCTAAGTCGCCCGATGCTCTCGATATCGAACTTTCCCTCGTGCGACCTTCCAAACTTCACACTGATAACAGGGAAAAATGGAGTTGGAAAAAGCCACCTTCTGCAAGCCATCGAGAGTGGCGCTGTTATAGCCGAAGGTGTCCAAGCAGGGCAAAATCAGATCGTAAGATATGATTGGGCAACCATGGCACCAAATGACGCTGGTGCATTTTCAAGCGACTCATTGAATCAAGAGCGTCAGCCGATAGTAGAACGCATCAGGGCCACAAGAGATTTAGTAAGAAACCGGGCAGTTCAGTTCTTGCTTGAACAATCACTGGGCGTACCAGCAAAATTTTCAATAGACCAGTTTGGCCCTCTGATTTCGGAAGCCAAGCTGAAGACTGGCAGTCCTCAAGACGAGCAAATTTTCACATCGATAGAAAACGAATTGGATCAGATCCTAAATAGTCAAATGAATCCTCAATTTGGTAATTGGAATACGATTTCGCAGGAAATATGCAAGAAACGTGGCAAGAGAATATATCAACTCAGCAGCGATGACTTCGATCTAGAGTCATATCCTGCCTGGGGCGGGACCAGCCTTTTTCAGCAACAGCTTTCTCGAATTTTTGTTCTCTATCACGAACTGCGGCTCGCAAACTTTGCTCGCAAAGGTGCAAATCAACCTCATCTGTCAGAACAAGAATTCACTGAGCGCTACGGGAGGGCCCCGTGGGACTATCTAAATGAACTTCTTGCTTCGAACGGAATTGAATTCCGAATTAATCACCCGAAGCAGTTCGTCCGCGAGCCATTCATTCCGCGCCTTACAAAGATCAACTCTAATGCAGAGGTGCAATTCT
>JAGWTZ010000010.1 GCA_028868695.1 Alphaproteobacteria bacterium
GCCGCGGCAAGCTCATGGATGGCGAGCTTCATCCACAGTTCCGAAGTCTGGTGCTGGATGATGAACAGCATCTCGTCATGCGCCTGGCTCAGCGGCTTCTGCGCCGTGACGATCTGGTCGAGGCACAGATAGTCGCCATAGGACATGCGGCCATCGAAGCTCATCAGCGCCCCGTCCCGGGCCGGGTTGTAGTCTTGGGTCATGCCTTGGCTTCCCTCAGGTTTTCAGTGGCTGCGTAGCCGGAAACGCTGGATCTTGCCCGTCTGGGTTTTCGGCAGGGCATCGATGAAGATAACGCGGCGCGGATATTTGTAGGGCGCGATCACGGCCTTCACATGGTCTTGCAGCAGCTTCACCATCAGCGCGTCACCTGCCTTGCCCTTGGCCAGGACCACATGGGCCTCAACGATCATGCCGCGTTCGTCGTCGGGCGCGCCCACCACGGCGCATTCAAGGACGGCCGGGTGGGAGAGCAGTGCTGCTTCCACCTCTGGCCCGGCGATGTTGTAACCGGCGGAAACGATCATGTCGTCTGAACGCGCGGCGAAGTGAAAGCGCCCGTCCTCATCCTGCCAGAAACTGTCACCCGTCAGGTTCCAGCCCTTCTGGACATATTTTTTCTGGCGTTCGTCGGCAAGATAGCGGCAGCCCGTGGGCCCGCGCACCGCAAGGCGGCCCACCTCGCCACGGGGTTTCTCATTGCCGTCATCATCAACAATGCGCGCTTCATAGCCGGTCACCGGCTTTCCCGTGCAGGCGGGGTGATGATCATCAAAGCGGTTGGAGATGAAGATGTGCAGCATTTCCGTGGCGCCAATGCCGTCGAGCATCGGCTTGCCCGTCCGCTGCATCCATTCTTCATAGACCGGTGCAGGCAAGGTTTCGCCCGCTGAAACCGCGGCCCGCAGGGAGGAAAGGTCCGCGCCCTCGGCCATGGCCTTCAGCATCGCGCGGTAGGCGGTTGGGGCGGTAAAGCAGATGGTGGCCTTGTATTGCTGGATGATGTCGATCATGTTGGGCGGCGTTGCCTGCTCGAGAAGCGTGGCCGCCGCTCCAAAGCGCAAGGGGAAAATCGCCAGCCCGCCGAGGCCAAAGGTGAAAGCCAGCGGCGGTGAGCCGACGAACACATCCTCCGGCACCACATTTAGCACTTCCTTGGCATAGCCATCGGCGATGATCAGCAAATCGCGGTGAAAGGCCATTGCACCCTTGGGCTCGCCCGTGGTGCCCGAGGTGAAGCCGATCAACGCCACATCATCGCGGCCGGTTTGGGCCGCCTTGAATTTGACGGGCTTGGTCAGGGCCACGCGGTCCAGCTCCGCGTCATGGTTCGCCGAACCGTCAAAGCCCACGATGGTCTTGAGATGGGTTGAGCTGTTCCCGCAGGTGACAAGGTCAGCCATCAGCCGCGTGTCGCACAACGCGATCTTCACCTCGCCGCGGTCCACGATCTGCGCCAGTTCACCCGCACGCAGCATGGGCATGGTGTTGATCACCACGGCACCTGCCTTGGTGGCCGCCAGCCAGCAGGCCACCATGGCCGGATTGTTGGCCGAGCGGATCAGGATGCGGTTGCCCGGTTTCAGGCCATAGTCATCCACCAGCGCATTGGCGATGCGGTTTGACCAATCGGTGAGCTCCTTGTAGGTGCGCTGGCGGCCATTGCCGATCAGGGCCGTGTGATCGCCGAAGCCTTTTTCAACCATGCGGTCGGTCAATTCCACCGCCGCATTCAGCCATTCGGGATAGGCAAAGCCATCCAGCTTGATGTCAGGCCATTGATCAGGCGGCGGCAACCTGTCGCGGGTGAATGTATCAACATGACCGGATGGGCCCAGCATGATTTCCTCCTTCGCAATGATTGGGCGCTTGCTTAACGCCTCTTGTCATTTCTGTTCCGGCACCACGGCCGTCGCTTCGATTTCCACTTTGGCGCGGTCCTCGACCAGCGCCACCACCTGCACCAGCGCCATGGCAGGATAATGCCTGCCAATGATTTCGCGGTAGGCAGCGCCAAGCTCCTTCAGCCGCGCCAGATATTCCTTCTTGTCGGTGACATACCAGGTGAGGCGCACGAGATGTTCCGGCCCCGCACCACCTTCGGCGAGAACCGCCACGATGTTGCGCAAGGTCTGGGCCACCTGGCCCAGGAAGTCATCGGTTTCAAACTCCTGCGCTGCATTCCAGCCGATCAAGCCACCGCAAAACACCAGCCGCCCGGAAGCGGCAATGCCGTTGGCGTAACCTTTGGCCGGCCTCCAATTCTTCGGGTTCAGGATCTCGTGGCTCATGACTTGGCCTCCATGAAGTGCAGCATTTTCTCACGCATCTCCTTGGGCCAGCTGTGGCTCTTCCAATTCTGCATCCACACGGTGACCATGTTGGCGGAAAGCCGCTCCGTGCCGCCGTGAAACGCCTTGATGAGAACCTTGAGGCTGGAGCGGCCCACCGCCTCGATCTCGAGCGTGAACTGGAGCACCTCATTCAGCCGTGTCGGGATCGAGAACCGGGCATGGGCGTCAACAATTGGCGCGCCTGTGCCGGGTGTCTGGTGCATGTCATAGAAGGAAACCCCTGTGACATCGGCGAAGAAATTTTCAATCACCGAATTGAACATTTCAAAGTAGCGCGGATAGAAAACGATGCCCGCAGGGTCACAGTGGTTGAATTCAACGCGGATGTGTTTCTCGTAGATCATGTTTCAGCTTCCCAGGGCGGCGCGGGCAATGATCACCCGTTGCACGTCAGATGCGCCCTCATAAATGCGCAGAGCGCGGATCTCGCGGTAAAGCCGTTCCACCACCATGCCGCTCCTCACGCCATCGCCGCCGAACAGTTGCACGGCCATGTCGATCACCCGTTGGGCGGCCTCGGTGGCATGAAGCTTGGCCATCGCGGCCTCGCGGCTCACGCGCGCCGCGCCATTGTCCTTGGTCCAAGCCGCCCGGTATACCAGCAGCGCCGCGGCATCCACATCCAGTGCCATGTCGGCGATATGGCCCTGCACCATTTGCAGTTCAGCCAGGGCAGCGCCCTGGATCTTGCGCGCCTTCACGCGGGCCAGCGCTTCATCGAGTGCGCGCCGCGCCATGCCCAGCGCGGCGGCGCCAACAGTTGAGCGGAACACATCCAAAACCGACATGGCAACTTTGAAACCATCGCCGGACTTGCCGATCAGCGCGGAGCCCGGCAGCGCGACGTCGTCAAACTTGAGCCGCGCCAAGGGGTGTGGCGCAATCACCTCGATGCGCTCCACAACAGACAAACCCTCGGCATCCGCCGGAACCAGAAAAGCCGAAAGCCCCCTGGCACCGGGCGCATCCCCTGTTCGCGCAAACACTACATAGACATCGGCAATGCCGCCATTGGAGATATAGGTCTTCTCGCCATTCAGCAGGTAACCATCGCCATGGCGCGCAGCCGTCATCGTGCTGGCGGCCACGTCTGAGCCAGAGGCGGGCTCGGTGAGTGCAAAGCCTGCAATGGCCTGGCCTTGCGTGGTCTTGGCCAGCCAGCCGCGCTGGGCGGCATCGCCAAACAGGGTCACCGGCCCCATGCCGAGGCCTTGCATGGCGAAGGAAAAATCGGCGAGCCCGTCATGCCGCGCCAGTGTTTCACGGATCAGGCACAGGCTGCGCACATCTAGCGGCTTGGCAGCGTCACCAGTCGTGTAGATGAGGAAGCCCGCCTCGCCCAGCTTTCGCACAAGCATGCGGCAAGCGGCGTCCACGTCATGATGGTCAACCGGCAGGTTGGCGGCACACCAGCTTTCAAGCTCCGCCGCCAGCTTGCGGTGCCGGTTCTCAAAAAAGGGCCATTGGAGAAAGCTGGTGTCTGCCATGTCAGTTGCCCTCAAACACCGGCTTGGCCTTGGCCACAAATGCGCGGTAGGCGCGTTCAAAATCGCGGGTCTGCATGCAGATGGCTTGGGCCTGTGCTTCGGCTTCGATGGCCTGCTCAAGCCCCATCGTCCATTCCTGGTTAAGCTGCGTCTTGGTGATGCCATGGGCGAAGGTGGGGCCGCTGCCAAGTTGCTGCGCCAGGTGCTGCGCCGCGCCATCCAGTTCGGCCGCGCCATGCAGGCTGTTCCAGAAGCCCCAGCGCTCGCCCTCTGCCGCTGTCATCACGCGGCCGGTGTAGAGCAATTCCGCCGCCCGGCCTTGGCCGATGATGCGCGGCAGCATGGCGCATGCCCCCATGTCGCAGCCCGCAAGGCCAACCCGCGTGAACAGGAAGGCCGCCTTGGCGTCATGGGTGGCCAGCCGCAAATCCGAAGCCATGGCCAGGATTGCGCCAGCGCCGACGCACACGCCATCTACAGCCGCGATGATGGGTTTGCCGCAACCAATCATCGCCTTGACCAGTTCGCCCGTCATGCGCGTGAAGGCCAAAAGCTCCTTCATGCTGCGGCCAATCAGCGGCCCGATGATCTCATGCACATCGCCGCCAGAGCAGAAATTGCCGCCATTGGAAGCGATCACCACCACATCCACATCATCCGCCGTGGCCAGTTTGCGGAACAGCGCGCCAAGCTCGGCATAGCTTTCGAAGGTCAGCGGGTTTTTCCGCTCTGGCCGGTTCAGCCGGAGGGTTGCCACCTTGCCTTCGACAGACCAAAGGAAATGCGCTGGCTTGTAGTCCTTCAAACTGGTCATGGTTTGTCCTTCCGGCCCACGCGCTTGAGAATGGCGAGCAGCGCGTCCACGTCGCCTTCGCCAAGTTCGTTGAATTGGGCCGCCACTTCGCGCTCATGGTCACCGGCCCAGGCTTCAAAGGCCTTGAGGCCTTTCGGCGTCAGCGTCACCATCACGCTGCGGCGGTCCGTCCTGGGCACTTGCCGCCGCACCAGCCCTTCGGTGATCAGCCTGTCCACCACTGCCGTGGCATTGCCGTTTGAAACCAGCAGCATGCGGCTCAGCTCCGTCATCATCAATCCGTCGGGGCGGCGGTAAAGTGCAGCCATCACGTCAAAGCGCGGCAATGTGGTTTCATGGTGCACGCGCAAATATTCGCGCAAATGGTTCTCCGCGCCGCGGGTGACGCGCAGCAGCTGGATCCATAGCCGCAGGCGTTGCTTCGAGGCTTCCTTGTCGCGCGCCAGCATGATCACGCCTCTCCATCTGGCATGGCGATCGCCTCGCCGTTGACGCATTCGCTGTCCGGCCCGCAAAGCCACAGCGCCTTGGCCGTCACTTGGGCGGGCGAGATCAGGCGCTTTTGCTGATCCGCCGCCAGCAGCGCCTCCAGGGCGGCCTCCTGGCTGCGCCCGGTCTTGAGCACGATGTTGGCCACGCTGCGGGCGGTCATTTCCGTATCGAGAAAGCCGGGGCATATGGCGTTCACGGTGATGGGCTTCGCAACAATTTCCAGCGCAAGGCTGCGCGTGAGGCCCACCACGCCATGTTTCGCGGCCGCATAGGGCGCCACATAGGGATAGCCTTTGAGCCCGGCCATGGAAGCAATGGCAATCAGCCGCCCCCAACCGCCCATCTGTGCAAGCCCTTCGCGGAAAGTGATGAATACGCCAGTCAGGTTGACCGCCAGCATGTGGTTCCAGTGTTCAAGCGAAGTGCGGGCAAAGGGCGCGCTTTCTGCCGCCCCGGCATTGGCAATGACAATGTCCACGGGGCCTGCAGCGGCAAACAGCTGTTTCACTTCCGCTTCCTGCGTTACATCAGCGGCTAAGGCGCGGATTGCCACGCTCCCGGCGGCCACTTTCCTCAAGGCATCTGGCCGCCGCCCGGTGATCACCACTTCGGCACCGGCCGCCACGAAGCCACGCGCCATGTCAGCGCCAAGGCCACCGCCGCCGCCGGTGATCAACACGCGCTTGCCGGAGAGCATCATGCGCGAATGGCCTCTTGGGCGCGCTGCCGCAAACGGAGCGCCTGGTCGCGCCCCGGAAGATAGGGCAGGGGCCAGGACACCGACTCCTCGCCCATCGCCATTGCGGCGTGCAATGTCCAATAAGGGTCTGCCAGATGCGGGCGCGCCAGACAGACGAGATCAGCCCGGCCCGCCATCAGGATCGAGTTCACGTGATCCGGCTCATAGATGTTGCCCACAGCCATGGTGGCAATGCCCGCCTCATTGCGGATGCGGTCTGAGAACGGTGTCTGGAACATGCGGCCATAGACCGGCTTGGCCTCAGTGGAGGTTTGCCCGGCGGAGACGTCGATGATGTCGGCCCCTGCCTTTGAAAACATCTTGGCGACTTGCACGGCATCTTCCGGTGTCACGCCATCCTTGCCAACCCAGTCCGTGGCAGAGATGCGCACCGACATTGGCTTGCCCGGCCCCCAGGCCTTGCGCATGGCGCGGAACACTTCCAGCGGATAGCGCATGCGGTTTTCAAGCGGGCCGCCATATTCATCGGTGCGGATGTTGGATTTGGGCGAGATGAAGGACGAGATGAGATAACCATGCGCCGCATGCAGCTCGATCATGTCGAAGCCCGCGCGCTTCGCCATCTTGGTGGCGGCCACAAATTGCGCGGTCACCTTGTCCATGTCCTTGCGTGTCATCGCCTTGGGCACCTGGTTTCGCGCCGACCAGCGGATCGCTGAAGCGGACATCACCTTCCAGTTGCCGCGCTTGAGCGGCGCGTTGTCTTCCTCCCAACCCAGCTGGGTGGAGCCCTTGCGCCCGGAATGGCCGATCTGGCAGCAAATCTTGGCCGGCGTTTCCCGGTGCACGAAATCAACCAGCCTTTTCCAGGTGGCCAAATGCGCGGGCTTGTAAAGCCCCGTGCAGCCGGGCGTGATGCGCCCTTCAGCTGAAACGCAGGTCATCTCGGTGTAAACCAGCCCCGCCCCGCCTTTGGCGCGCTCGGCATAGTGAACGAAATGCCAGTCATTCGGCGTGCCGTCCTTGGCCTTGTATTGCGCCATGGGTGAAACGACCACGCGGTTGGCCAGCTTCATGCCGCGCAAGGTGTAGGGCGCGAACATCGGCGCATGGCCGGGCTTTCCGCCAGCCTGTTTCTGGAACCAGTCTTCCGCGCCGCGCAGCCATTCCGGATCACGCTTGCGCAAGTTTTCATGGCTGATGCGCTGGCTTCGGGTGAGCAGGGAATAGGCCAGTTGCTGCGGCGGCATGTCGAGGTAGCGTTCCACCTGCTCAAACCATTCGAGCGAATTGCGCGCCGCTGATTGCAGCCGCAAGACTTCAACGCGCCGCTCGTCCTGATAGCGCTGGAAGGCCTGCTCCATGGTCGGCTCGGAGTGGAGATAGCCCGCCAGCGCGATGGCGCTGTCAAAGGCAAGGCGCGAGCCGGAGCCGATGGAGTAGTGCCCGGTGGCCGCGGCATCACCCATCAGCACCACATTGCCATTGTACCATTTCTCACAAATGACCCGCGGGAACTGCATCCAAACGGCAGAGCCGCGCAGGTGCGCCGCGTTGGAGATCAGCTCATGCCCTCCGAGGTGCCTAGCAAAGATCTGCCGGCAGGTTTCCACTGTCTCTTCCTTGGACATTTGGGCAAAGCCCCACTTGTCCCAGGTGTCCGGCATGCAATCGACGATGAAGGTCGCGGTATCCTTGTCGAACTGGTAGACATGCGCCCACAGCCAGCCGTGCCTGGTTTTCTCAAAAATGAAGGTGAAGGCGTCATCAAACTTCTGCTTGGTGCCCAGCCAGATGAACTTCACCTGGCGCAGGTCAATGTCCGGCTTGAAGACGTCCGCATATTCCTTGCGCACCAGTGAATTGATGCCATCGCAGGCAACCACGAGATCATAGTCCTTGCGATAGTCTTCAGCCGATTTGAACTCGGTTTGGAATTGCAGGTTCACGCCCAGCTCGCGCGCCCGTTCTTGCAGCAGCAGCAGCATTTGCATGCGGCCGATGCCTGCAAAGCCATGGCCGCCGGAAACGATGCGTTTGCCCTTGTGAACAACGGCGATGTCATCCCAATAGGCAAAGTGGCTGCGGATGGCGTTCGTGCTCACGGGATCATTCTTCTGCATGCGCGAGAGGGCGTCGTCCGAAAGCACAACGCCCCAGCCGAAAGTGTCGTTGGCGCGGTTGCGCTCAAGAACCGTCACATCGTGGTTCGGATCGCGCAACTTCATCGAGATTGCGAAGTAAAGCCCGGCAGGGCCGCCGCCCAAACACAACACTTTCATGCGCGTCTCCTTGTGTCGAATAGCAGCCTGCGCCCGATTTCCGAATATTTCAAGTTTAAAATTTTGAACTTGAAATAATTGCCCGGCTGGTGCACCATGCTCCTATGGACGCGCTAATCATCGGTAGGCATGCGGGCTGGGCGGCTTTGACGCTGAACCGCCCTGAGGCCCGCAATGCGCTCAACACGGCGCTGCTCGGCCGCCTGGCTGATGAATTGGATGGCCTGGCCGCTGATGATTCCTGCCGCGCCGTGTTGCTTGCAGGCAGCGGCGGGCATTTTGCGGCGGGTGCCGACATTGGCGAGATCGAAAACAAGGGCAGTGCCGAAGGTGCTGCCGACCCACGCAAGGGGCATTGGGCGCGCATCCGGGCCTTCCCGAAGCCGCTGATTGCAGCTGTAGATGGCTTCTGCCTCGGTGGCGGCCTGGAACTTGCCCTGATGGCTGATGGCATTGTGGCGGGTGAAACGGCGCGTTTCGGCTTGCCGGAAACCAGCCTGGGTTTGATCCCCGGCGCAGGCGGCGGCCAGCGCCTGCTGGCGCTGGTGGGCCGCGCGCGCGCCTCGCGCATGGTTCTGGGCGGTGAAATCATCGATGCGGCAACCGCTGAAGCCTGGGGCCTGGTGGCCTGGCGTGTGGAAGGTCCGGCCTTGGCCAAGGCCACGGATTTGGTGGCCTCCCTCGCGGCGCGCGCGCCCTTGGCCCTGCAGGCCGCAAAGCGTGCGCTGGTCATGGGTGAAGATGGTGCCCTGGCCTTGGCGGAAGAGCGCCAGCTGTTTGAAACGCTGCTGGACAGCGCCGACAAGCGGGAAGGCATTGCCGCCTTCCGGGAAAAGCGCAAACCGGATTTCAAGGGAAAATGAGCGGCCCGCCAGTCATCGGCGTGGCAGGGCTTGGGGCCATGGGGCTGGGGATTGCCCAGCTCTTCGCCCAAGCTGGCCACCCTGTGGTGGCGACAGACAGCCAGGCTTCGGCGCGCGAATCCGCTCTTCCCCGGCTGGCGTCGCAATTGGATGCCCGCGTGGCACAAGGCAAGCTCAGTGCGGCAGAGCGCGGCCAGATCCTTTCGCGGGTGACCATTGCCGATGATCTCGCGGCCTTTGCGCCCGCCGCCCTTGTCATCGAGGCAATCATTGAACAGCTGCAAGCCAAGCAGGCGCTGTTTGCCGCCCTTGAGAACGTGGTGGGCCAAACCTGCGTGCTGGCCAGCAACACCTCCTCACTATCAATATCGGCGATCACCCAGAACCTGCGCCACAGGGAGCGTGGCCTGGGCCTGCATTTCTTCAACCCGGTGCCGTCGATGAAGCTGGTGGAATTGGTGGCAACTGCGGCAACCAGCAACAATGCGCTGCAAACTGCCCGCAGTTTCACCGAAGCTGCAGGCAAGACAGTGATCTCCTGCGCTGACACGCCGGGCTTCATCGTCAACCGCTGCGCCAGGCCTTTTTATGGTGAGGCGCTGGCATTGCTCGAAGAGGGGCGCAGCGCATCCGACATTGATGCCGCCATGCTGCAGGCCGGTTATCGCATCGGCCCACTCTCGCTCATTGACCTTGTGGGCGCCGACATCAACCTTGCCGCCACGCAAAGCCTCAGCGCCGCGATGGAGGATCACCCGCGCTATCATGTGTTTGATGTGCTGAAGGCGCAGGTTGCATCCGGCCGACTTGGCCGCAAGACGGGGCAGGGATTCCTGTTCCCGGCCCGGCCCGGCCCGCCACCGGCCGATGCCGCTTCGATTGCTGCGCGCATCGAAGCAACCCTTGCCAATGAAGCTGCCAGCCTGCTGGGCCAGGGCGGCCTTGCCATGGATGAAATTGACACCGCGCTCAAGCTCGGCCTCAATTTTCCACGCGGGCCATTTGAAGCGGCGCGGGCCCAAGGCTTTGCCGCCATCCGCGCCACCCTGGCTGCGCTTGAGGTGGCCGCGCCGCAACATCTGAAAGGCCGTTATGCCGTCACTGCCGGATTGGAGCATTTGTCATGACACCGGTTTACATCTGCCGCATGAAACGTACTGCGATCGGCCGCTATGGCGGCGCACTGGCCAATATGCGGCCGGACGACCTCGCCGCCCGCGTCATTGACGCGGTGTGCGGCGGGCAAGGCCTGCCCATTGATGAAGTGGTTTTGGGCTGCGCCAATCAAGCCGGCGAAGACAACCGCAATGTGGCGCGCATGGCGGTGCTGCTTTCAAGCCTGCCGGAAACGGTGCCAGCGGTAACGCTCAACCGCCTTTGCGCCTCGGGCCTTGATGCCGTGATCCATGGCGCGCGCAGCATCGCGGTGGGCGCCCAGGATTTGGTGATTGCCGGTGGCGTGGAAAGCATGAGCCGCGCGCCCTTTGTGATGCCCAAGGCCGGCGCGGCCTTCTCCCGCAACGCCGAGATCCATGACACCACGATTGGCTGGCGCTTCGTCAACGAGCAGATCGCCAAGCGCTGTGGCATCGAATCCATGCCGGAGACGGCCGAAAACATTGCCGCGGAAAAAAACATCTCACGCGTGGATCAGGATGCCTTTGCCCTGCTCAGCCAGCAGCGCTATGACGCCGCCTGGCATGCGGCCGACATTGTGCCCGTCGCAGTAGGCGGCGCGAAGGGCCAGCCCGGAATGGTCAGCACCGATGAGCACCCGCGCTCCACCACGCTGGAAAAGCTGGCGGCCTTGCCAGCTCCTTTCCGGAAAGGGGGCACAGTGACAGCGGGCAATGCATCCGGCGTCAATGACGGAGCGGCGGCTTTGCTGCTGGCTTCTGACAAGGCAGTGAAACGCTTCAACCTCTCGCCACTGGCGCGCATCACCCACGCGGCCTCGGCTGGCGTTGCGCCGCGCCTGATGGGCCTGGGGCCCGTGGCTGCGCTGGAGCGCCTGCAGGCGCAAAACGGCCGCGAGGCGCGGGACTATGACGTGATTGAACTCAACGAAGCTTTCGCCGCGCAGGTTCTGGGCTGCACCCGTGCCTGGGGCCTGCCCGACGGTGCGGAAAACCTGAATGCAAAGGGCGGCGCCATCAGCATGGGCCACCCGTTGGGCATGTCTGGTGCGCGGATCGCCGGCACAGCCGCCCGCCGTCTGCATGAGTCTGGCGGCAAATCTGCGCTGGTGACACTCTGCGTTGGCGTGGGCCAAGGCGTCGCCATGTGCCTTGAACGGGCCTGAAGGCCAACAAAGGCAGCTCTCATCCAAGCCTTTGCCTTTGGCGCTCAACTGCGCAAGACTTGCAGGCTCGGCAAATTAAAAGGGCGGGCCACATGGCATGCAAACAGAATATCGGCATCATCGGCGGCAATGGCTGGCTGGGCAGCGCGCTGGCGCAAGCCGCAGTTGCCGCCTCGGTGGTTGAACCAAATAAACTCATGCTGTCATCCCGCTCGGGCAACAAGGGCGCGGCTGCCTCACTGGCCTGCCACTGGACGCGAGACAATGCCGAGCTGGCCGCTTTCTCGGATGTGGTGATCCTTTCAGTCAGGCCTGCCCAGTTCAAGGCCATGGCGGTTGATTTGAAAGACAAGCTTGTCATTTCAGTGATGGCGGGGGTGTCTTCTGCTGAAATCGCAACGCGAACGCTGGCAACGCGCATTGTCCGCACCATGCCCAATGCCGCGGCCGCGATTGGCCGCTCCTTCACGCCCTGGTTTGCCAAGGCCGCCGTCACGGCCCAGGATCGCACCTTGGTCCAAACCTTCTTTTCCGCAAGCGGTGAGGCGGCAGAACTCAGCGAAGAAGCGCATGTGGATTATTGCGCAGGCCTCACCGGCGCGGGCGCTGCCTTTCCCGCCCTGCTGGCCGAAGCCCTCAAATCTCACGCCGTGGCCCGTGGCCTGCCGCCGGAATTTGCCGTGCGCGCCGCCAAGGGCGTGGTGTGCGGCGCCAGCCAGCTTCTCGCCAGCCCAGATGCCAGCGCGGCGGCGATCGTGAAGGAAATGATTGACTATCGCGGCACTACCGCTGCGGCATTGGAAGCCATGCTGGCGCGCGGTTTCGCCGAGGCCGTGGGGGCAGGGCTTGCGGCGGCGGAAGAAAGGGGTAAATCGGTCAGCTCAGGATGAAACCCAAAGCGGGAACTTTCAGGTGGCCGTGAAAATTGCCAGGAAGCCAGCACCAGGCCAGGCGCCGCAGAAGCGGTTGCGCGTGGGTTTCCTGCTGGCCCGCAACTTCACGCTAAGTGCTTTCTCTCTATTCGTGGATACGCTGCGCCTCGCCAGCGATGAGCTTGATCGCTCCGGCCGGAAATATCTGGATTGGGAAGTGCTGAGCGATTCAACGCAGCTGGTGAAATCAAGCTGTGGCGTGTTTGTGGCACCAACCGCGCGGCTGTCGGCCCGCGATGCCTTTGATTATCTCGTGGTTGTGGGCGGCCGGCTCAATGTTGAGGAGCCACTCAGCCACGCAGAGGTGCAATATATCCGGCAAACATCAGCCGCGGGCAAACCGGTGATCGGCCTGTGCACGGCCAGTTTCATTCTGGCCGATGCGGGCTTGATGGCCGGCAAGCCTGCTTGCGTCAGCTGGCTGCACCGCGCCGAATTCGAAGAGCGCCACCCCGGCATCAGCGTTGTCTCCGACAAGCTCTTTGTCGAAGAGGGATTGATCACAACTTGCGCGGGCGGCACGGCGGCTGCCGATCTTGCGGGCCACATAGTGAAGAAACATTTGGGCACGGGATCCGCCGCCAAGGCAATGCAGATCCTGCAGATTGAGCGGCAGAGAAGCGGCGCTGATTTTCAGGCGCGCGTTCCGCTCGGCAAGGCCCCGCCGAAGGACCAGCGCGTGCGCGAGGCGCTGGCGGTGATGGAACAACTGCTGGACCAGAAGTGGGATGTCGAATGGCTTGCGCTGCGGCTGGGCATCACGCGGCGGCATCTGGAGCGCCTGTTCAAGCAGGAATTTGGCACCGGCCCGCGCGGTGTTTTCACAAGGGTTCGCATGGAGCGCGGCCGGGTGATGCTGGTGAACACCGAGGAAGCCCTGGCCAGGATTGCCTTTGAATTGGGTTATGACAGCACGGCCCAGTTCAGCCGGCAATTCCGCGCCCACTTTGGCGCCTCTCCATTGGATGTGCGGGCCGAGGCGCGCGGGCGCGTGCAATAGCCGCCCGTCACGGGCACTGCCGACTTTGCGCCAAATCAATGTCTATCGCCATCCTTTTCAGATAGACTGACCATTCAACAGCATGGAGGATTTCCATGACGACATTGAAGAAGCTGCGCGAGGAACTTGAGGCGCTGAAAGCCGAACTGCAGGCCCGGCTCGAAGCTTCGCCTGAAGCAAGCGCCGCAAAGGCCAAAGCTGGCGAGAAAGCCGAAGAGTTGAAAGATGCACTGGAAGGGCAGATGGCCGAACTCCACCGCCTGACAAAAGTCATGCTGGAGGAAGCGGAGACAACTGTCGCCGATCATCCCATGGCAACGGTGGCCGGAGCGCTTGCGCTGGGCATTGTCATTGGCCGCATCACAGCACGCTGAGGGAGAGAACCATGAACATCCCAAACATCGCCCGCACTGCGCGGATCTATGCCAGAAGCGAGGCCCTGGTGGCGAAAATCCAGGCGCGCGTCTATGCGCGCAAGGCCGCTTTTGCGGCGGTGGCGTTGCTGCTTGGTGCAATTGCGCTTGTGTTCCTGAACCTCGCCGCATTCGTCTATTTGCAGTCTATCTGGGGGCCAATCTGGGCGCCACTGGTCATTGGCCTTGCCAATTTGGCCGCTGCTGCCTTGGCCGCGGTGATCGCCATTCTCACCCATCCGGGGCCAGACCTGGCGCTGGCGAGGGAACTGCGCGACAGTGCCGGCCGCGCGCTGGAAGAAGAATTCCACGCCTCCACCACCATGGGCACGCTCGCGGGCATGGTGGGCGGCAAGGCTGATGCCGGCCTCAACAGCCTGTTGCTGCCGGTGATCATATCGATTGTCGGCGCCATCACCCGGCGCAAGGCGGCAGCAAAGAAATAACGGCCGCCGCTTGGCGGGGATAAGGTTGATGTGATGCGTTGGTCAGTGACAATTGGTTATATTGGTGGAACCGCAATCCGCCTGCACATCACGTTCCTGCTTTTCCTGTTGTGGATCGGCCTCAGCGGTTACCACTCTGATGGCCTGGCCTCGGCCCGCACCTCCGTGCTGTTCATGCTGCTGGTCTTCGCCTGTGTTGTAGCACACGAGTTTGGCCACATCCTCATGGCGCGGCGATTTGGCATTAAGACGCCGGATGTGACGCTGCTTCCCATCGGCGGCGTGGCCAATATGGAGCGCATCCCCGAGGAACCATGGCAGGAGCTGCCGGTGGCGCTGGCCGGGCCAGCTGTGAACTTGGTGATTGCAACACTTCTGGCGCTTTTCGGACAATTGTCGCCAGCTGATTTCTCCAGCCTCGATTTGGCCAAGGCCGGTGTTTTCCACCAACTCGCCCTCGTCAATATTTCACTGCTGATTTTCAATTTGGTGCCGGCCTTTCCGATGGATGGTGGCCGTGTGCTGCGCGCCATTCTGGCCATGAACCTGGGCAGCAAGCGGGCCAATCCAATTGCCATGCATATTGGCCAGGCTTTCGCGTTTTTGTTCGTGGCACTTGGATTTGTCTTCAATCCGATGCTGGTGTTGATCGGCATTTTCATCTTTGTTTCCGGCACGGCTGAATTGCAGGCGGGGCAGTCGCGCCTTGCCTTGGATGGCTTGCGCGTATCAGACTGCATGGAAAATCAGGTGCGCAGCCTTCAAGCCACGCAAACGCTTTCTGATGTGGCCGACCTGCTCCTGCACAGTTCGCAGCACAGCTATCCTGTATTGGATGAGAGCGGCAGGCCCATTGGTATCATTGACCGCACCAGCCTGCCCGAAATCCTGAAAAGCGCCGATGCCACAACGCCTGTTTCGGCGATCATGCGCCCGCCGCGGATCTTGCCTGCCGCAACCCCCCTTGAAAGCGCGGTGAAGGACATGGACAAGCTGCGCGCGGAATCCGAAATCGTGGTCGATGGCCAGGGCCGGCTGGTGGGCATGCTGACGCTGCACAGCATCGCCGAAATGGTGCTGATCCGGACATTGAAGCCGCAATGGCCGGTGCGGGGCCGCAATGCCTGAGATGCGCGCCATGGTTCTGCGCCAGCCGCGCGCGGGGCTATCGCTTGAACGTGTTGAAAGGCCCGTGCCAGGGCCGGGGCAACTTCTCATCAAGGTTGAAGCCTGTGGCGTTTGCCGCACTGATTTGCACATTCTGGATGGTGAGTTGCAGCAGCCCAAGCTGCCGCTCATTCCCGGCCATGAGATTGTGGGGCGCGTGGCAGGTGCGGGGCCAGGCGTTGAGGGCCATGCGCTGGGGTTGCGCGTTGGCGTGCCCTGGCTGGCTTCAACCTGCGGAACCTGCCAATTCTGCCGCGCCGGGCAGGAAAATCTTTGCGATGCAGCGGCGTTCACGGGCTACACCGTTGACGGCGGCTATGCGGAATATTGCGTGGCTGACGCACATTTCTGTTTTCCGCTGCCGGAAGAGCCGGAAGCGGCTTCGCTCGCTCCATTGCTTTGCGCCGGGCTGATTGGCTACCGCTCATTGCGCCTTGCAGGCCAAGGGCGCCGCCTTGGAATCTATGGCTTTGGCGCGGCCGCACATCTCATTGCCCAAGTTGCCAAGGCCCGGGGCCGCGAAGTGTTCGCCTTCACGCGGCCCGGCGATGCCGCGGCCCAGAAAATGGCGATGGACCTTGGCTGTGTGTGGTCTTCCGGCTCGGATGAGCCGCCGCCCCGGGAACTCGATTCTGCGATCATCTTTGCGCCGCTGGGAGAGTTGGTTCCCGCAGCGCTCAAGGCCACGCGCAAGGGAGGATGTGTGGTATGCGGCGGCATTCACATGAGCAAGATTCCCGCCATTGACTACAGCCTCTTGTGGGGCGAGCGCGTGCTGCGTTCAGTGGCCAACCTCACACGCCAAGATGCAACGGAGTTTCTGCAACTGGCCAAGGACATTCCCGTGCGCGCACAGACCACGCGCTTTGCCTTGCAGGAAGCCAATGAAGCCATTGCACTGTTGCGGCAAGGAAAGATCTCGGGCGCTGCTGTCCTTGTTCCCTGAAGGGCAAGGTGCGGCTCAATCCTTGCGTTGAATCGGAACCCACATCTCGCCCGCCTTTTCATAGCTGCGTTTGACGGCAGACCAGGCGATGCGGTTGGCGATCTCCTCCTGGCGCGGGTCGTTCTCATGCTGCTCGAAAGCATTGTTGAACGCAGCCCGGAAAATTTCCTGTGCATGTTCCGGCAAGTGCTTGCGCACTGGCAACGGCAGATCGCGGTTTGTGGCATAGGGCATGAAGTGCTCCTTCCCCCGCTGCCGCGCGGCGGCTCAATAATCCGCCAGGCACTCCGCAAACAGCTGCGCAATGGCTGCGGCATCTTTCTCCTTCACCATGTGGGCAAGGCTGGGCAGGCGGTTGTGGATGAGCTGGCCAACGATGGCGAGGAATTCGCTGTCAGTGATCTCGGTGTTGGGCTTGCCTGCCTGCGCCAGCAGCAGCGCGAGGCATGCAGATGAAAACACCGCGATGTTGAGGTCCACTGATTTCAGGAATTCAAGCCCTGGCTTCAAGGCGCCGCAGCGGGCGATGGGCCGCGCGGCGGCAAGCGCCAGCAGCAGCTGCGCCAGCATCTCTGGAATGGGCTCCTTGAAATCCTGCGCCTTGGGCGCGAAATTCCGGCGCACCGCTTCAATGCGGTGTTCGAGAACCAGATGCGGCCTCTCCACCCATTGCTCCAGCGCGAGGCGCGCCGCACGGAAGAAATACAGCGTGAATTCCGAACTCAGCGTGGCGTGCGTGTTGGTCAAGGCGCCTGCCAGCCTCTCGCGCATGGCAAGGTCAAAGGGCGAAGGAAGGCTGCGCCAGCGTGGGCTGAAGGCCTGCAGCGAAAGGTCCGCGGCGCGCGACATGCCGCCATCAACGGTGCGGGCCATGGCCGCCACGGCGCGCGAAAGGGCGGTGGGGCTGCTGTCGGGCGCGGTTTCCCCGCCATCGGCCCGCGTCATGTCGCGCGCGTAGAACTGCGCGGTGCGCAAGCCGTCTCTCAGGCCAGCGGCCATGCAGGCGGCGTGGGTGGCAATTTGGCTCATCGGTTTCGTCTCGAAATTCATATGGCTAGTCAATTCCCAACTGTGTTAAAATTCAAGCAAGGAGTTTTCCCAATGTTGACGTCCCTTGCGCAGGAGATGACGGGCATCAGCGATTTGTCGCATGAGGCGCGCCGCTTCCGCGTGGTTTTGGAAAGCTTCAACCGCAATGTTGAGTTGCTTTTTGGCCACAGCGCCATCAGCCCGCATGTGAATTCGGTGGCCCTTGCCGAGGCATTTTCCAATTGGAAATCGGCTTTCGAGGCGTCCCGACAGCTTGCGGCCTTCAACCGCGCGGACTTTGTCTTTTGTGCCGCCGGCCTGATGTTGAAGGAATTGTTCAAGGCCCACCCGCTGGCTGATTTGCACGGCGCAACGCTGGAGGACATCCCCGCCGCGGCGGCGGATTGGCCAGAAGGCTATGCCTATGTCAATTTTTGCGCATCGATGGCCGAGGCCGTTCTCTCCGGCATGGGTGTTGAGCCGAAACTGCGCCAGGAACTGCTCGACAATCCGGAATTCTGGCAGTCTTTCCGTGAGAACGTGAAGGATAACGTGTCGACGGCGCCGGGCTTTCTTGATTTGCTTTTTGGCAATGAACCCAATTGGAACGGCCCGGATGTGCCCACCTTCCGGCCCGGCCTGCTTGCGGCCCTTGGCGGCCCGCAGCCCGCAAAAGCCATTGGCTGAAAATTCAACGCCACCAAACCGGGAGTTCATGCAAGGCTGTTCCGCTCTGGCGCCTGGTTCAATCCCGCTTGCCGCCGCGCCGTTCCAGCAATGCAGTGGCCGTCGCTTCGCTGGTGATCAGCACATTGGCCTTGACGAGCTTTAGGCCGCCCAGCAGCGCATCCACTTTTTCGAGCCCCCCCGAAATCAGGACGCGACGCGGAACTGAAATCAGCCGCTCGATCGGCATCGACATCACGCGGTCGTTGATGGGGTGCTTCACCAGCCGGCCTTCAAGGTCAAAGAAATTGTTGAGCATGTCGCCCACCGCTCCCTTTTCCTGCAGCGACCGGCGTTCCGCGTCACTCATGAAATTCATCCGGAAAGCGGTGGACTGCGCCGACATGTTGCCCACAGAGAGCAGCGCCATGTCCATTTTGGCGCTCTTTTCGAGAACCTCGTTCAGGCCGCACTTGTCGATCAAGGCCTGCCGGGTCTTGGGAGAATCAACCAGCGCCGGCGCGGCCAGCAGATAGCAGTCAGCGCCAATCAGCGAAGAAAACTGCCAGGCAAATTCGGCCGGGTTGAACTGGCGCGCCTGGACGATGCCGCCGAGAAGCGAAATCACCTCAACCCGCTCCAGCTGCCGCGGCGCCAGCGTCTGGAGAGACTCATAAAGCGTTGCGCCCCAGCCCACGCCAATGCAGGCGCCGTCCTTCAACTGGTCGGTGACATACATGCCAGCCGCAGCGCCAATGGCCTTGGTGATGGCCGCAGGCGAAGACGGCTCCGGCACCACCACACATTCATCAAGGCCAAAGGCCTCCTTGAGCGCTTTTTCAAGTTCAAGGCATTCAGCAACATGCCCGGTGATCCAGATGCGCACCTCATGCTGCTTGATCGCCTCATTGATGTTGCGGATGACGGTGACACGGCCAATGCCCAATACATCGGCAATCTCGCCCTGCGTCAGGCCTTCGACATAATACATCCAGGCGATCCGCATGCGGTTGCGGGCGATGCGGCCCGAGGTGGCGTTCAGAACTTCGGCCTTTTTCTTCTTGCTGGGCGGCATGTGCCGACGATTAGTTTAAATGTGGAAACAAGGCAATATTGTCCAGATGGCAAAAAATCGCTTCGCAGGCCTCAATGATACATTTGCGCATCGGCAACATATAATGTATAGAAATGATGGGTCGCTGCCGTGACCCCCTGGCATCCTTCCCGAGAGGGAGGGCATGTGCATTGGCGGCGATCCATGTTGTTTCCCGTGGCCGCAAGGTCACAAACTTGCGTCTGTCACTCCGCCGGGTTCGCCCGGCGGTTTTTTTGTTAACGGCCCTGCAGATGCGCCTTGGCTTCGGCCCAGCTGGAAAAAACCTCCGAAGCGCCCGCCTGCTTCAGTTTTGCAGCCTGATGCGGCCCGCAATGGCTTCCGCCGACATACCCATAAGCCGTCATTCCGGCTGCAACTGCGCCCTGCACACCGTAAACTGAATCTTCAAAAACCGCGCAGGCGCTGGGCTGTGCCGAACATTGCGCCGCCGCGTGCAGAAACAGGTCCGGCGCCGGCTTGCCATGCTTCACCATCGCAGAGTTGAACATCCGCCCGGCCTTGAAATGCGCATCCACTCCGGTGATGTGCAGGCTGAGGACAATGCGCTCCAACGCGGAGGAAGAGGCCACACAACGGTGGTGAGGATCGCCGCCCAGGAAATCAATGATGCCCTTGGTGGGTTGAAGGGTTTCGTGCATCAGCCGCTGAACCTCGCGCCAGATGTTGGGAATGCTGTGGTCGGGCAGTTCGAAGCCGGTTTCCTTTGCGATGAGGGCTATGATGTCTTTCTGCTTCATGCCCACGCAGCGCGCCATCACCTCGTCACGCAACTCCACGCCGTGCTCGGCATAGGCCGCCTTGTGCGCTGCGGCAGAGATGGGTTCCGAATCAACCAGAACCCCGTCACAATCAAAAATGAAAAGTTCGAATTTTCCCAAAGCCGTCCGTCCTGCCAATTGCGCGCTTGAACACCAATTTTGTTTGTCACTCACTAGAACCATTTGGCTTTTCAAGGCAAAGTCAAAATTGCCCCAAGCCCATGGCGGTGACCAGGAAAACTGAATCCGGCAGCGCAGCCTGATTCAAGATTGTCTGGCGAAACCCTTGCCGGGTGCAACGGTTCCGTCAAATCAACTTGTGGAACATATTGACATATAAAAATTCAAATGTACTATATTTCGAATTGGTAGGGATGATCCCGAATGCAGCGGAAGACTGCACGGGGATTTCAGGGTTGGAAAATGTCAGAGTTTTTTTCGTCATTCTCTCTTGAGAATCTGCTCATCGCGTTCGTCTTGCTTTGGGTGCTGCAAGGCGTTGGAGTCTGGTTCCAGTCCCGCCGCTACATCGGAGAAATGAAAACACTGCAGGACGGCGCTTCAGAGGGCTACCTCGGTGCCGGCCATTCGCGGCAGCGTTTTGGCGCCGGCTCCATCGTGATGCTCGTCACCGATGCAAGCCTGAAAGTCACCAAATTCAAATTGATGCGCGGCCTGACCATTTTTGCACGCTTTGCCGACAGGCCTGATTTTGTCGGGCTTGACCTGGCAGAGCTGCAGGCGCGGCTGGAGCAGGAACCCAAGAAATCTTCGCTTCGCATCGCTGGCATCAGCGCCATCAACCAGATTCTTCGCGTCAAGCGGGATCGGGAGCAGCCGGACACTTCGGCCGCCCCCGGAATGACCCCGGCATAAACCGGGGCACTCAACACAAGAGCCAGGAGGAGACACTTAATGGCAATGACAACACTGATCGGTCACATGGGGGATGCAATCCAGCACCTTCCTGCCGTGACCCAAACCGCTCTGCACCACCTTCAGGGCCTGGGTTCCCAGCTTCATGATGGCGCCCAGCTCATCCAGGTGGATGTGACCGCGGAAGACATCCAGAACAAGCTGAAGGATGTGAAACAGGAATCGCAGGGCGGCGCACTCGTTTGGCTGGCCACGCACTTCATCGGCATGTTCCAGCAGGGCGGCCAGGTTTTCGTGGGCTTCGTCTCTGGCATCATTCCCACCCTGGTGGTTCTGATGACCGCTTTCTACGCCGTCACCGGCCTGATCGGCGAAGAACGCGTGCATGGCCTGGCGCAATGGGCCGGCAAGACCGGCTGGACGCGCTACACCATTCTGCCCATCATATCGGTCTTCTTCCTGACCAATCCGATGGCCTACACCTTCGGCTCGTTCCTCAAGGAACGCCACAAGCCTGCCTTCTATGACGCCGCGGTGTCCTATGTGCATCCGCCGCTCGGCCTCTTCCCGCACGTCAACCCCGGTGAATATTTCGTCTGGGGCGGCGTTCTCGTGGCTCTTCTGGAGCTTGAGAAGAACGGCAAGGTCTCGCCGAACTATCACATCCAGGTTGCCGTCTGGTACGCCATCGTCGGCCTGCTTGTGATCCTGCTCAAGGGCTTCGTCACTGAGTGGATCACCAACATCATCGCGCGCCGCCAGGGCGTCGATCTTGAAAACCTCTAAGCGGCGGGAGATCGCATCATGGCATCATACAAAGCCGTAAAAGTCTCCGCCGGCAAGGGCGGCTGGGGTGGCCCTCTCGTCATCCTGCCGACGGACCAGCGCAACAAGATCGCCTCCGTCACCGGTGGCGGCATCCATCCCGTCGCCAAGCGCCTCGCCGAACTGACGGGTTGTGAAGCCGTGGATGGCTTCCGCACCCCGCCGCCGGAAAGCGAAATGGCTGCTGTCGTCGTCGATTGCGGCGGCACCGCGCGCTGCGGTGTCTATCCGCGCAAGCGCATTCCCACCATCAACCTCAACCAGGTTGGTCAAGCAGGGCCCATGGCCCAATTCATCACCGAGGACATCTATGTCTCGGGCGTTACACCAAAGGACATGGCCATGGCTGACGGTTCTGCCACCCCCACACTCGCTGGCGCTGCCAGTTCTGCCGCCGGCGCGGCTTCTGCGGCGTCTTCCGCCGCGGCTTCCATCGCGCCGGACACCAGCGGCGGCGGCCTGATCGACCTGATCTCGTCGATTGGCCGTGTCATGGGCAAGGTGGTTGGCATCTTCTTCAGTGCCGGCCGCCGCACCATCGACCAGGTTGTGCGCAACGTGCTGCCCTTCATGGCCTTCGTGACCATGCTGATCGGCATCATCCTCTACACCGGTATCGGTGACTTCCTCGCCCACTGGATGGCGCCGCTGGCCAACAACATCGTTGGCTTGCTTGTCATCTCGGCCATCTGCGGCCTGCCGTTCCTGTCGCCCATCCTCGGGCCGGGCGCGGTCATCGCCCAGGTGATCGGCGTGGCCCTCATCGGCCCGCAGCTTGCCAACGGCGCGATCTCGCCGAAAATGGCCCTGCCGGCGCTCTTTGCCTACAACACGCAAGTCGGCTGCGACTTCGTGCCCGTGGGCTTGGCGCTGGGTGAGGCGAAACCGAAAACCATCGAAATCGGTGTGCCTGCGGTTCTCATGAGCCGCCAGATCATGGGGCCGGTCTCGGTGATCATCGCCTATCTGTTCAGCTTGGTTGTTCTCTAAGGAACCAGCCTTGGCCGGGGCGCTAGGCTTGCGCCCCGGCCTTTTTTTATCCGATGCCACCAAGGGAACTGATCAAATGTATCTGCAAACCGTAATCACCGGAATTGGCCCCGAGGTTGCCGACATGGCTGAGGGAGGTGTTGTCATCCTGTTCGCTGATGGCGCGCCGCCGGAGCTGGCCGAAGTCTCGGTGCTGCACAAGACGGTTGAAGAACCCAGCGCCAAGCAGCCGCCTGTGGGTGCTGCCGTGCGCATCGGTTCCATCGCGGTGAAGATCACCGGCATCGGCCCCACCGCTTGGGCCAAAATGACCAGCATGGGCCACATTGTGTTTGCCTTTAACGGCGGCGATGCGTCCGACCGCCCCGGCGAGATCTGCGTCACCGAAGTTCCGCTTGCAGAACTGCTGGGCCAGTTGAAGGCCGGCATCAGGATCACCGTTGGCTGATGGTTGAGAAATCCGTCATCGTGCGCGTCAAGGAAGGCCTGCATGCCAGGCCCGCCACGCGCTTTGTGCAACTGGCCAAGAGCTTCCCTTGCGACGTTTCGCTTGGCTACAACGGCAAGAGTGCTTCCGCCAAGAGCAGCGTGAAAGTGATGCTGCTCAACGTCAAGGAAAACACCGAAGTCACCGTCATCACGTCAGGTGAAGGCGAGGAAAAGGCGCTTCAGGAACTGGTTGGCTATCTGAGCGATCCGCTGGCCGGGCTCGATGCGCCTGAGGCGGCCCCGCCATCTGCGCCTGAGCAGCCCGCTGCTCACAAGGCCGTGGGTGTGTCAGAAGGCGTTGCAGTGGGCAGCGTATTCCCGTTTTTCCCTGAAACCATCACCATTGACGAGCGTCGCCGCGCCGCATCGGAAATTGACGCTGAGATGACCGCTCTCGTCGCCGCCTTTGACAGGGTTTCGGCGCGCATGAAGCTGGGCCTTGCCGATCAGTCGCTGGCGGCAGGCAACCGTGCCATCATCCACGCGCTGGCCGAACTCGCCAATGATGACGCCATGCGTGCCGACATGATGGAAGAGGTGCGTGGCGGCGCGGGTGCGGTGAAGGCCATTCTCACTGTGGCCGGCCGCAATGCCGAGGCCTTCCGCGGCATGGATGACCCTTATCAGCGGGCGCGGGCCGAAGACATCGACGCCATCGGCCGCCAGCTGGCGCTGGCCGCGCAGGACAAGCATGATATTGATTTGAGTGCCGTGCCCCAGGGTGCCATCATCATCGCCAATGACATTGGTGCCTTTGAATTGGCCAAGGCACCCATCAAGAACATCGCGGGGCTCGTTTGCGCCAAGGGTGCGATGACCAGCCACATCGCCATTATTGCGCGCGCCCATCAGATTCCAGCCGTTCTCGCTTATGGTGATGGCGTTGCCGCCTTGCGTGATGCCCGCCTGCTTGCCATCGATGGCAAGACGGGCGAGGTGGTCAAGGACCCCGGCACCGACACGTTGAAGTCTTTCTCAGAGCGCGGTGGCGCGGTGAAGGCCGAACGTGCTGCGCTTGAACCGTTCAAGCATGTGGTGCCCCGCCTGAAGGATGGGCAGGTGATCGAGGTCGCCGCCAATATCGGCACGCTGGAGGAAATCCCGGCCGCCTTGGAAGCAGGCGCCATGGGTGTTGGCTTGTTCCGAACCGAGCTGCTTTACATGGCGCACCGCCATCTCCCATCCGAGGATGAACAGACGGAAATCTACGGCAAGGCGCTGGCCGCCTTTGCGCCGCATCCTGTCATCATCCGCACGCTCGACATCGGTGGCGACAAGCCGGTGGCGGGCATCCAGTTCCCGCATGAGGAGAACCCTTTCCTCGGCTGGCGCGGCATCCGCATGTGCCTCGACAGGCCGGAAATCTTCAAGCCGCAGCTGCGCGCCTTGTTGCGCGCGGCACCCAAGGGCAAGCTGAAGGTCATGCTGCCAATGATCGCCGATGTTTCCGAACTGATCCGGACCAAGGAGCTCATTTCCCAATGCGCCGCGGAACTGGCTGCTGAGGGCAAGGCCCACGGCACTTTTGAACTTGGCATCATGGTGGAAACGCCGGCCGCGGTGTTCAATGCGGCAGAGCTTGCCAAACTTTCCGCCTTCTTCTCCATCGGCACCAATGATCTCACCCAATATGTAATGGCGGCTGACCGCATGAATGCCCAAGTTGGAGCGTTGAATGACGTCACCAACCCGGCCGTGATGAACGCCATCGCCATGGTGGCCAAGGCCGGCAGGGAGGCAGGCATCATGGTTGGCATGTGTGGCGAGGCAGCGGGACGGGTGGACCTGGCAGCGCGCTTTGTCGCGATGGGCATCACCGAGCTCAGCATGAACCCAGGCCAGGTGGCCAAGATCAAACGCGCCCTTGCCAGCTTGAATTGATACATATGTATTGCATTATGTAATAATGTATCTTAATGGATTTTCCAACGTGAGGAACTGAACGCCATGTCAATCAACATATCGCCGACGGGCCTTGCCCGTGATCTTCAGAAGCGCGCGGAAGGTGGCAAGCCGATCCGGATTGGGCTTGTGGGCTCGGGCGAGATGGGCACGGACATCGTGACGCGCGTGGCGCACATGCCGGGCATCGAGATCGGGGCGATCTCGGAACTTCGGCCCGCGGCAGCCGGCAAGGCAGTGGACATTGCCTATCAGGAACAGGGCCACTGGCAGGAGACCAAATCCGCTGACGCGCTGAACGCGGCAATGGAGCAGGGCAAGGTTGCGGTGACCGACAATGTCGATCATTTGATCAACAGCGGCCTGATCGATGTGGTGATTGACGCCACGGGTGTGCCTGCGGTGGGGGCCGAGATCGGGCTTCGCGCCATGGAGCATGGCAAGCACCTGGTGATGATGAATGTGGAGGCCGATGTCACCATTGGCGCCTATCTGATGCATGAGGCCCAGCGCCTTGGCGTCACCTATTCGCTGGGGGCAGGCGATGAGCCCTCGTCCTGCATGGAGCTGATTGAGTTTGTCTCGGCCATGGGCCACCCGATCGTGGCGGCGGGCAAGGGCAAGAACAACCCGCTGAACATCGACGCGGTGCCGGACCAGTATGCCGAGGAGGCCAAGCGCCGGAACATGAATGTGCGCATGTTGGTGGAGTTCGTCGACGGCTCCAAGACCATGGTGGAGATGGCGGCGATTGCCAATGCCACGGGCCTGGTGCCCGATTGCCCCGGCATGCATGGCCCCAAGGCGACGATTGACCAGCTGTCGAGCGTGCTGGTGCCGAAGAAGGATGGCGGCGTGCTCTCGAAGATGGGGGTTGTGGACTATTCGATCGGCAAGGGCGTCGCCCCCGGCGTGTTTGTGGTGGCGGAAATGAGCCACCCGCGGGTGAGGGAGCGCATGGAGGACCTGAAGATGGGCCATGGGCCCTACTTCACCTTCCACCGGCCCTATCACCTGACCTCGCTGGAAGTGCCGCTCACCTGTGCCCGCGTGGTGCTTTATGGCAAGGCGGACATGGTGCCGCTGGCCAAGCCCGTGGCGGAAGTCTGCGCGGTGGCCAAGAAGGACATGCAGCCGGGCGAGACGCTGGATGCGATTGGCGAATATTGCTACCGCGCCTGGATCATGACCTCTGAAGAGGCCCGCGCCGCCAAGGCCATCCCTTGCGGCTTGCTGCACAAGGCCAAGGTCACCAAGCCCATCAAGAAGGGTGAGTTGATCACGGCGGCCAATACCGAAGTGCCGGCTGATTCCAAGATCGCCGCCCTGCGCGCCAGGCAGGACAAGCTGGTTTACGCAAACTGAGGACAAGCCGATGAGCGCCACCGCCAAGAAAGCCGCTGCCGGAGCGGCCAACGTGCCCTTCGCCTTCCGCGCCTATACGCCGGACCAGCTGCGCGGGGTGCTGCACAAGATGCACCTGATCCGCAAGTTCGAGGAGGGGGCGGAGGACTCTTACACGCGCGGCCTGATCCATGGCACCATGCATCTGTCGATCGGCCAGGAGGCCAGTGCGCTGGGCATTTGCGCGCCGCTGAAGGCCGATGACCAGATCACCTCGACGCATCGCGGCCATGGCCATTGCATCGCCAAGGGCGCGCAGGTGGACCGCATGTTCGCCGAGTTCTTCGGCAAGACAACGGGCTATTGCAAGGGCCGCGGCGGCTCGATGCACATTGCCGATGTGAGTGCGGGCAACCTGGGCGCCAATGGCATCGTGGCGGGCGGCATCCCCATTGCAGTGGGGGCGGCGCTTTCAGCCAAGATGCAGAAGAACGGCAAGGTGGTGGTGTGCTTCTTCGGCGACGGCGCCAACAACGAGGGCGCCTTCCATGAATCACTCAACATGGCGGCGATCTGGAAGCTGCCGGTGGTGTTTGTCTGCGAGAACAACGGCTATGGCATGTCGACATCGACGGCGCGCTCGACGGCGGTGGAGCGCATTGCCGACCGGGCGGCGGCCTATGCCATGCCGGGTGTCACCGTGAACGGCAATGACTTCTCGGCGGTGGCCGAGGCCTCCACCACGGCGGTGGAGCGGGCCCGTCGCGGCGAGGGCCCCAGCCTCATCGAGACCAAGACCTACCGCCACCGCGGCCATTCCAAGAGCGACCGCAACCGCTATCGCACCAAGGAGGAGATCGAGGAATGGAAGGCGATGCGCGACCCGATCAACCTGTTCGAGGCCGAGCTGCAGCAGTTCGGGGTGATAGACGAGGCAGGAATTGCCGCGGTGCGCGCCGCCGTCGAGGCAGAAATTGCCGCCGGCATTGAGTTTGCCAAGACAAGCCCAGCACCCGCCGCCGCGGAAGGCCTCAACTTTGTGTACACGGAGCTGCAGTGATGGACGCCAAGGTGAGAGAGCTGAGCTATTCGCAGGCCGTCCAGGAAGCCATGGCCATTGCCTTGGAGAGTGATCCGCGCGTGTTCCTGATGGGCGAGGACATCGGCGTCTATGGCGGCGCCTTCCAGGTGACGGGCGATCTTGTGGAGCGCTTCGGGCCTGAGCGGGTAATCGACATGCCCATCTCGGAGCTGGGCGGGGCGGGCGTTGCGGTGGGTGCGGCCGTCACCGGCATGCGGCCGATCTTTGAGTTCCAGTTCTCGGATTTTGCCACGCTGGCCATGGAGCAGATCGTCAACCAGGCGGCCAAGATGCGCTTCATGCTGGGTGGCGAAGTGTCGGTTCCGCTGGTGATGCGCTTTCCTGCCGGTTCGGGCACGGGCGCTGCCGCCCAGCACAGCCAAAGCCTTGAGGCCTGGCTGGCCCATGTGCCGGGCCTGAAGGTGATCCAGCCTGCCACCCCGCATGACGCCAAGGGCATGCTGCTGGCAGCGCTGGAGGATCCTGATCCGGTGATGATCTTCGAGCACAAGCTGCTCTACAAGATGAAGGGTGCGGTGCCGGAGGGGCATTACACGGTGCCGATCGGCAAGGCCGATATTGCCCGCCCCGGCAAGGACGCCACCATCGTTGCCACCTCGATCATGGTGCACAAGGCGCTGGAAGCGGCTGCGGCGCTGGCCGGCGAAGGCATCGACCTTGAAGTGATCGACCTTCGCACCATCCGCCCGATTGACCGCGAGACGGTGATTGAGAGTGTCAAGAAGACCTCGCGCCTGCTCTGCGTCTATGAGGCGGTGAAGACGCTGGGCATCGGCGCCGAGATCAGCGCCATGATCGCCGAGAGCGAGGCCTTTGACTATCTCGATGCGCCGATTGTGCGTTTGGGCGGGGCCGACAGCCCCATTCCCTATAACCCCGATTTGGAGAAGGCCGCCGTGCCGCAGGTGCCGGACATCATCGCCAGTGCCCGCGCCCTGGTGCAGGGAAGACGCTGAGATGGCCACCGAAGTCATTCTGCCCAAGGTCGACATGGACATGGCCACGGGCCGCATCTCGCGCTGGCTGGTGGCCGAAGGGGCCACGGTGAAGCAGGGCGATCCGCTCTTCGAGATGGAGACCGACAAGGCCGCCATGGAAGTGGAAGCTCCGGCCGGCGGCGTGCTGGGTGGCATTGCCGCCAAGGAGGGCGTGGATGTGCCGGTGGGCCAGCCGGTGGCCTTCATCTATGCCGAAGGCGAGAAGCCCACAGTCGCGCCGCAAGCTGCGGCTCCTGCCGTGCTGGCCGCAAAGGTAGAAGCGCCTCCCGCGCAAACAGCAGCCACACCCGCCGCAGCGCCAACAGCATCTTCCGTTCCCGGCGCCCTTCGCGCCACGCCGCTCGCCCGCCGCCTGGCGCGTGAGGCTGGTGTCAATCTCGCCGCCATCGCTGGCAGCGGACCGCATGGCCGCATTGTCAGCGCCGATATCGAAAAAGCCAAGGCTGCGCCCAAGCCAGCCGCTGCACCCGTGGCTGCAGCGCCCAGCGATGCCGACACGCTCAAGCTCTTCGCGCCCGGCTCCTACAGCGAAGTGCCGCATGACAACATGCGCCGCACCATCGCGCGCCGCCTGCAGGAATCCAAGCAGCATGTGCCGCACTTCTATGTCTCGGCCGATTGCCGCCTTGACGCACTCCTGAAGCTGCGCGCCGATCTCAATGCCGCCGCCCCCGTGAAGGACGGCGCCCCCGCCTTCAAGCTCTCCATCAATGACCTCGTAATCAAAGCCTGGGCGCTGGCGCTGCGCGATGTGCCGGCCGCCAATGTCTCCTGGACCGAGGCCGCGATGCTGAGCCACGCCCATGCCGACATCGGCGTGGCCGTCTCGGTGCCCGGCGGCCTCATCACCCCGATCATCCGCGCCGCTGAAAACAAAAGCCTCTCGGCCATCTCAGCCGAAATGAAGGATCTCGCAGCCCGCGCCAAGGCCCGCAAGCTCAAGCCTGAGGAATACAATGGCGGCACCTCCGCCATCTCCAACCTCGGCATGTTTGGCGTGAAAGAGTTCGCCGCCATCGTCAACCCGCCGCATGCCACCATCTTGGCTGTCGGCGCCGGGCAAGAGCGGGCGCTTTCTGAAAACGGCAAGCTCTTCTCCGCGCAAGCGATGACCGTGACGCTTTCGACCGACCACCGGGCCGTCGACGGCGCCCTCGGTGCTGAAGTCCTCGCCGCCTTCAAGAACTATATCGAAATGCCACTCGCCATGCTGATCTGAGGCAGTGCACGCTACAGAAACGACCCTGCTGGCTTAAAACGGCCACTAGTCGTTTGTGGCGAGATGTTCTTTCCAGCGCAGGTAAAGATTGGCGCCGATGGTGGAGAGCGGCGGCGGCGGCAGCTTGCTGGGCTCTGCTTCGGCAGTGAAATGACGGGTGATGGCGCTGTCATGACCGCAAGCCAGCTCCGCCGCACCGATGCCCGTGAGCGTGCCACGCACTGTGCCCAGCCCATTTTGCACGCAGGCAGAGAAGAGGCCGCGGTCAAGTTCGCGCATCACGGAAACACTGTTGCGCGACAAGCACAAGTGGCCCGCCCAGGAATATTCCATCGGCACATCCGCAAGCGCGGGAAAACGGTCATCAAATTTCTTGCGGTGGGTGCGCGCCGTGCGCTGCAGGCTCGCCTCGCTCACCTCCATGCCAGGGCTGAACACCGCGCAAGTGCGCGTGATGATGCGGTTCCCGCCAAGCGGAGTGTCAATCTTCCGCATGGTCGTGCCCATGGGGTCGGATGGCGTGATGCCCCAGCGCGGCTGGCCGCCTAGCTTTTGCAGCGCCTCGCGGCCGAGGTCCACGGTCATTGAAGCAAAGAGGAAAATGTGCATCAGCCGTTGTGTGGCGAAACCGAAACTTTCCAGGTGGCCATTGTTGGCAAGAATGACCTTGCCAGCAGAGATGCGATGGCCTTGCGCCGAAACGTCCCACGAAGCGCCACGGCTTTCAATCTTGACCACCGGCGCGTTTTCAAAGATCGCCACGCCTTCGCGGCGCAAGCCTTCTGTGAGCCCACGCACGTAGCCGGCAGGCTGGATCATCGTCGTTCCCGGCGTGTACAGCCCTGAAATGTAGTGGCGGCTGCCCGTCATCTCATGCATGGACTTGGCGTCCAGCATTTCGCTTTTTTCCCCGAGTTGGGACAAATGCCGCGCATAGGCGTGGTTGAGACCGTCTGCCTTGGCGCTGACTGCGCCATTCACCTTGCCGGCAGGATCAAAGAACGCCTTGTTGATGGCGAAGCGTTCCACCGCCTGGCCCGCAAATGCGATGGCTTGGCGGTTGAGGTCAATGATCTCGCGGTCACTGCCAAGGGCAGCGCCGGCATAGTCTTCCCCCTGGATTTCATGCGGAAGGTCAATCATGAAGCCAGAATTTCGGCCCTGTGTTCCTTCCGCGATGCGCCCAGCTTCGAGCACCACGATTTTGGCGCCCGGTGCAAGCTGGCGCAAACGCAAAGCCGCCGACAGCCCGGCAAATCCTGCCCCAATGATCGCAAAATCGGCGGAGACATTGCCGCTGAGAGCCACTGGCGGCGGCTGGCCCGGCAAGATGGCGTTCCATCCTGCCGTGCCGCGAAGCGCTGGCTTGCGCCTGGCTTCATAAACACTCATGCAACCGCCTGGTCCGCATCGTCTGTCAGGTCAACCCAGATGGTTTTGAGCTCGGTGTACTGGTCATGCGCATGAATGCCATTGTCGCGCCCGCCGAAGCCGGAGGCCTTGTAGCCGCCGAAGGGTGTTGAAATATCGCCTTCGCCAAAGCTGTTCACTGTCACCGTGCCGGCCTTGATGGCGCGTGCGCCGCGCAAGGCCCGCTTGACGTTTGAGGTGAAGATCGAAGCCGCCAAGCCATATTCGGTGTCATTGGCAAGTGCGATGGCCTCATCGAAGCTTTCCACCGTGAGCACGCAGAGAACTGGGCCGAAAATCTCCTCGCGCACCTGCGGGGCATTGCGGTCCGCCACGTCAAGGATGGTAGGCTCGACAAAACCATCCTTGGCCTTGCCTCCCATCAGCACCTTTGGGCCTTTGGCCAGATAGGCAGCGACCTTCTCAAAATGCTGCAGCGAAACCAGCGCGCCCACGCGGTTGAGGGGATCAAGCGGGTTGCCCATCGGCCATTCGCGGGCATGAGCGAGGATGAG
Source organism: Alphaproteobacteria bacterium (assembly GCA_028868695.1). Taxonomy (GTDB): domain Bacteria; phylum Pseudomonadota; class Alphaproteobacteria; order Rhizobiales; family Aestuariivirgaceae; genus Aestuariivirga. The sequence continues at coordinate 31,439 of JAGWTZ010000010.1, forward strand.
CTTCAGGAGTTTGTCCTTCACGCCCTTTTGCACGATGAGGCGCGACGAGGCCGAGCAATTCTCGCCCATGTTCCAGAAGGCGCCATTGACGATATGGGCCGCCACACGGTCAAGGTTTTCGGCATCATCCAGCACAACGGCAGGGTTCTTGCCGCCCATTTCCAGCGTCACCTTCTTGAGGTTGGACTCGGCGGCATAACGCAGGAAGCGCCGGCCCGTCTCGGTGGAGCCGGTGAAGGAAACGGCGTCCACATCCATGTGGCGGCCCAGTGGTTCGCCCACATCCGGGCCGGAGCCTGGCACCACGTTGAATACGCCGGCCGGAATGCCGGCCTCCATCGAAAGCTCCGCCACGCGCAGGGTGGTGAGCGAGGTCTCCTCGGCCGGCTTCACGATCACCGAGCAGCCCGCCGCAAGGGCAGGGCCAATTTTCCACGCCAGCATCAGAAGCGGAAAGTTCCACGGCAGCACCAGCCCCACAACCCCAATCGGCTCACGCACGATCATGGCGATATGATTGTCGGAGGCAGGAGAGACCTGGTCATAGATCTTGTCGATCAATTCGGCATGCCAAGTGAGGCAGTTGATGGTCTCGGGAACGTCAACAGTCTCGCAATCGAAAATCGTCTTGCCGCTGTCCAGGCTTTCCAGCACCGCAAGCTCGCGGGCGTTGCGCTTGATCAGCTTGGCGAGGCGCAGCAGCGCTTCCTTGCGCTCTTTTGGATGCAGCTTTGACCAGCGGCCATCATCAAAAGCCGCGCGCGCCTTGGTGACGGCGAGGTTGACATCTTCCGCATTGCAGGCCGCAACCTGGGCCAGAACCTTGCTGGTGGCCGGGTTGTGCGTGTCGAACGTCTTGCCGGATTTTGCCGGGCGGAAGGCGCCGTCAATGAAGGCCTGTGTGGGAAAGGAAAGGCCCTTGGCAATTGCGGCATATTCTTCGGTCGTGAGCAGTCCGGTCATGTTCAGGCCTCGGCTTCAATGTCGGCGATGGTGGATTTGAGAACGCGCACCACTTGTTCCAGCTGGCGCTTTTCATCCTTGTTGAGGGCCTTGAGCGGCGGGCGCGGCGGGCCGGCGCGCAGACCGGCGATTTCAGCGCCATGCTTGATGCATTGCACGAACTTGCCGCCCTGTTCCAGCACGGCCATGAGCGGCAACAGCGCCGACATAATGCGGCGGCCCTTGTTGAAATCACCCTTCACCGCACAGGCCTGATAGAGCGCCATATGCTCCTTTGGCAGGAAGTTGGAGCCGCCACACACCCAGGAACGCGCGCCCCAGGCAAAGAATTCCAGCGCCTGGTCATCCATGCCGCAGGAAAGCTGGATATGAGGATAATCCCGCGCCAGCAGGTGCACGCGGTTGATGTCGCCAGAGCTTTCCTTGATGGCGCAGAAATTGCGGCTGCGGCCCACACGGTCGAGGAACTCCTCGCCCATGTTGATGCCCATGCGCCCGGGATAGTTATAAAGCATGATGGGAAGATCAGCGGCGCGGTCTATCGCCAAGGCGTTCAGCGCATTCTCGCGCTCGGTGGGAACGGCATAGGGTGGCGAGCCGACCAGGATTGCATCTGCGCCGAGCTTTGCAGCCTCTTCGGCCACATGCTGGGAATCAGCCAGACGGATGGCCCCCGTGCCGATGATCAGCGCTGTGCGCTTGCCGATCACGTCCTTGGCAAGCTTGGCCAGTTCAACGCGTTCTTCCATCGATTGCGCATAATATTCGCCAGTTGAGCCGCCATTGATGATGCCGTTGACGCCGGACACCACCAGATAGTCAATCACGGCGCAAAAGCCGTCGCGGTCAATTGAACCGTCTTCATGGTGCGGCGTGATGACCGGCGTGTAAATGCCTTCAAACTTCATGACATTGCTCATTGGCTGCGCCCCGGGGGTGTGCCGAGAGGCACCTGGATGCTTTCTGGTGAAACGAAATTCTCGATCTGGGCGCGCGAAAGCTCCCAGTGTTCCACGGCCAATGCGGCCGCGGCATCGGCGTCGCCCTTCTCGATCAGCGCGATGAACTGGTCATGCTGGTCGGCGGCGATTGCTTGTTGGCTGGCCATGTTGGTCTTGCGCGGGCTGTAGAATGTGACGCCGATGCGCGTGTGATCAATCAGCAGGCGCCGCAGGCTGGGCAGCAGATATTCATTGTCGGCCAATTCGCCCATCACCGCATGGAAGCGCTCATTCAGGATGGCGCGCTCAATGCCGTCACCACTCTTGATCGCCTGCCGGAACTGCCGCTGCACGTCTTTCAACCGTTCGATTTGCGCTGGCGTGGCATTGGCTGCGGCAAGCCGTGCCACCGCGGCATATATCATTGGCGCGGCAATGAAGAAATTGCGCAGCGTCTTGTGCGACATGGGCGCCACCTGCGCGCCGCGATTTTCGTGCAGCACCACATAGCCTTCGCCCGCCAGCTGGCGCAAAACCTCGCGCACAGGCGGGCGCGAAATGCCATATTCACCGGCAATTTCCAGCTCATCCAGATAAATGCCCGGCTCCAGCTCCTGCGTGAGGATGCGGCGCTTGAGTGAATCGACAAACAGCGACTTCTTGCCGCCCGCGGCAGCTTCCGGCGGCTTTTTCACGGCAAACCGTGTGGTTTTGCTTTTTGATGGAGCAGTGCGCATGCGCTCTTGGGTCCGCGGAAAGTGTGGCGTCAGATACAGAATACAATATGTATAATAAATCCGTTGTCAAGCGATGCGTTGGGTTTTGCGCAAGGTGCGGACAGATTTTCCATGGCTTCGCGCGAATCCGCGCATGCCGTTCCGCCCGCGCAGTTACAGCGGATTGCCGCGTTCCGTGCAAGCTGGCTCTAAACATATAACAAAACGTCATTCTATCATAATACAAAAATAATACATTTTTCTTGACGGCGTATTCTCGGCATGCAAGTCTCCCATGCATGTGGCGGGAAAGGCGTGCATGGCATCGCTTTCGCAGGCTGTTTCCGCGCTGGGCCGGTAGCTTCACCGAAACGCACGGGTTCGGTGCCGGTCAGTCCAAGGCCCGTGCACAATGGGAGGAATTCAAATGAGGAAGTTTCTGTTTTCAGCCGTGGCTGCCTGCGCCCTGATGGGCAGCAGCCACGCTTTTGCGGCCTGTGGCGACATTTCGCTTTCGGTGTTCAGCTGGCAATCGGCCGAAGCCATGGCAGATGTAGACCAGTTCATCCTGAACAACGGCTATGGCTGCAAGGCCACCACTGTTGCCGGCGACACGGTGCCCACCATCACCGCCATGATCGAAAAGGGCCAGCCTGACCTGGCCTCAGAAGCAACGCCCAGCCTTCTTGGCGCTGTTTACACCAAGGGTGTTGAAGACAAGCGCATCAGCCAGATCGGCACTGCCATCAGCGATGGCGAACAGTCGGGCTGGTTCATTCCAAAATACCTGGCCGACGCGCATCCTGAAATCAAGACGGTTGAAGACGCCATCAAGCATCCGGAACTGTTCCCGGCTCCTGAAGATGCCAAGAAGGGCGCTGTGATCCAGGGTCCGCAGGGTTGGGGCGACACGGTTGTGACCGCTCAGCTCTATAAGGCGCTTGATCTCGACAAGAAGGGCTTCACGCTGGTGCCCACTGGTTCGGCTGCTGCTCTCGATGGCGTGATCTCCAAGGCCTACGAAGCCAAGAAGGGCATCCTGACGCAATACTGGTCGCCCACCTCGCTGCTCGCCAAGTATCCGATGGTGATGCTCACCATGGCCCATGACGATGCCGAATGGGCACGTTGCACCTCCAAGCAGGATTGCCCCGATCCGAAGCCCAATTACTGGGGCAAGGCCGAGATGGTGACCCTGGGCAGCAAGGGCGCTGCCGACAAGCTCGGCAAGGATGCCGCTGACTATATTGCCAAGCGCAGCTGGACCCAGGCCGAAGTTGGCAAGGTCATGCTGTGGATGACCGAGAACCAGGCCAATGGCGCCGACGGCGCCAAGTGGTTCCTCAAGAACATGCCCGACGTGTGGACCAAGTGGGTTCCCGCTGACGTGGCCGCCAAGGTCAAGGCTGCCCTCTAAACCTTCAGGCAAACCGATGTGGAGGCTCCGGCTAAACCCCGGAGCCTCCATTTCAAGATAGGGCGCCGCAAAACTGGCTGCACTTTCACTTGCCTTGTGACGCAGAGCGGGTGCTTGATGGCGTTGTTTGACGTGGCGGCAAGAAGTGAACCCGGTTTGGCCGGCAAGCGTGGATGGCGAATGCACGGGGGTGAGGCAAGATGGATTGGCTTTTCAAGTTCCCACAGATTGACCCGGATAGCCTGCTGGCCGTCAAACGACTGACTGACGGCTCGCTGCGCGCGCTTACGCGCAACTACGGCGATGCAATCGAGAATTTCTTCTATCCGTTGCAACAGGTTCTCATTTTCTTTGAGGATGTGATGACCGGCGCGCCCTGGCCGCTGGTCATTTTGGTTTTGGCAGTTATTGCCTGGTTCGCGGCGCACCGATGGTCGGTGGTTTCGGCTGTGGCGGGCACTCTGATCGCCATTGGCCTCATTGGCCTGTGGAACGACGCGATGAAAACCATCTCGCTGGTGTTTACTGCCACCATTTTCTCCATCGCCATTGGCATTCCGCTGGGCATCCTCATGAACCGCTACAAGCGGGTGGGGCGCGTCATGCAGTCGGTGCTGGACGTGATGCAGACCATGCCGCCCTTTGTCTATCTCATTCCGGTTGTCATGCTCTTGGGCATCGGCCGCGTGCCGGGCTTCATCGCCGTGGTGATTTACGCCATCCCGCCCATCATCCGCCTCACTGACCTCGGCATCCGCCTGGTTGACAAGGAAGTACTGGAAGCCGCCGATGCCTATGGCTGCTCGCGTTCGCAGAAGCTGTGGAAGGTACAGATCCCGCTGGCCATGCCCACGATCATGGCCGGCATCAACCAGACCATCATGATGGCGTTGGGCATGGTGGTCATTGCCTCGATGATTGGCGTGCAGGGCCTCGGCCTCAATGTGCTGCAAGCCATCGCCAACCAGTATTTCACGCAAGGCATCTTCAACGGCTTTGCCATTGTCGGCATCGCGATCATCTTTGACCGCATCAGCCAGGCCTATGGTGACCGCCTTCAGAAACACCGGGGTGCCACCCATGACTAAGAGCGACACCACCATCGAGATCCGCGATCTCTACAAGATCTTCGGCGCCACCCCGGCCAAATTCGTGGGCGCTGTCAAAAGTGGCATGTCCAAGGCCGAGCTGGGCAAGGACCATGGCCACATCCTGGGCCTCAACAACATCAACATATCCATGCCGGCGGGCAAGATCCAGGTGGTGATGGGGCTTTCAGGCTCCGGCAAATCCACGCTCATCCGCCACATCAACCGGTTGATTGAGCCCACCTCGGGCTCGATCATGATTGACGGGCGCAACATCCTCGAGATGCCGCCGCTGGAGCTGCGCGATTTTCGCCGCCAGCACACTGCCATGGTGTTCCAGCGCTTTGCCTTGCTGCCGCACCGCACGGTGATCGACAATGTCACCTTCGGCCTCGAAATCCGCGGCGTGGAGAAAGCCAAGGCGCGCGAATCCGGCATGCGCTGGATCGAGCGCGTGGGGCTGCAAGGCTTTGAAAACCGCTATCCCAGCGAATTGTCCGGCGGCATGCAGCAGCGCGTGGGCCTGGCCCGGGCGCTGAGCAATGATGCATCAATCCTGCTGATGGACGAGGCCTATTCGGCGCTGGACCCGCTCATCCGCACCGACATGCAAAGCATGTTGCTGGACCTGCAGGCGGAATTGAAAAAGACCATCGTCTTCATCACCCATGACCTCGATGAGGCCCTGCGCCTGGGAGACAAGATCGTCATCCTGCGCGATGGCTCGATCATCCAGCAGGGCAACAGCCAGGACATCCTGCTCAACCCCGCTGATGACTACATCCAGCGCTTCATCAAGGATGTGAACCGTGGCCGCTTCCTCAAGGTCGAGGCCGTCATGGAAGCTTTGCCGGCAACGGGCCTGGGTTCCCTGCCCAGCGTGAAATCCGGCACGACGCTGGAAGTTGCGGCCAAGGAATTGACGGCTTCACCGCATGATTCCGCCATCGTGGCTGATGCTGCCGGAAAGCCGCTGGGCCTGATTTCGCTGCGCCAGATCACCGCCGCCCTTTCCTCGGCGGTGGAAGCCAGCGCTCCATGAGAGGTGCCTGAAATGCACAGATTTATTGGCAAGGCAGCCTTGGTGACAGGTGCAGCCGGCGGCATCGGCGCTGCTATTGTCCTCAGGGTTTCAGAAGGCCGTGGCGCCGTCGCCGAGACTGTTTCGGGCTGCGGCTTGCGCCCTGGCGGGAACCATCCGGTCTGTTCCCAGACCATGCAAAGTTTGCCGCTATGACACAGACACGGGACGCAGCGCTTCAGGATTTCCTCACCTGCCTGCAGGAAGCTTTTGCGGTGTCAGCCGCGCCACCACAGTCGCGCGATTTTGCTACGGAATTGTTTTCGGCGCTTGCAACACCCACGCCTGCGGGCACAGCCCTGCCGCAACAACTGCCGGTCTTGCAGCACCTTCCGGCGGCCTGCGCAATGGCGCAGGCGGCGCCGCCCGCCGTGGCCAAACTTGCGTCAGCCCTGGAGCGCCTCGCCCCCCGGCTGGCCTGGAAGGTGCGCGCCTCAGGCGGGCCGAAGGCAAGCGCCAATTGGCCGGAGGGCCATACCAATGCTGTGATTGTCGGCAGTGGTGGGCTTGAGGAAAGAACAGATGTGGCCATAGGCGCTTCATTGCTTGCACCGCAGGTGCGCTATCCCGATCACACCCACCCGCCGGAAGAGCTGTATATGATCCTGTCACAGAGCCGCTTCCAGCATGGCGAAGATGCGTGGATTGAACCCGGCCCCGGCGGAACCTTCCACAACGCGCCTGGCATCAAGCACGCCATGGCTTCAGGCGATGCGCCGCTGCTGGCGGTTTGGACCATGATCATCCGCCCTGACGCGAACACGGCCCGGTCATGACCGAACATCCCACCCATATCAACAAAGTTGCAAAGGCCAAACTCAATGTCTGACTTTCCATTCCCGGGCCTGAACCTGGCGCTCGCCACGCCCTTCGATGCCCAGGGCCAAATTGATTTCAAAAGGCTTGAGCAGAATATCGAACGGCATCTTGCAGCAGGTGTGCGGGGCTTCGTCATCAGTTCCGGAACGGGCATGCATGTCTATCTCTCGCAAGAGGAATCACGGCAGCTGGTGGAGCGCAGCGCAAAACTCATCAACGGCCGCGCCAAGCTCATCGTGCAAACTTCCGCGCTGATGCAGGATGAAGTGGTGGAGCGCACGCGCCATGCCAAGGGCTGCGGGGCAGATGGCGTGATGGTGCTGCCACCCTTCTTTGAAGGCCCCACAAGCGATGACGAGATCGTCGCCTTCTATGCCGGCGTCGCCAAGGGTGGCCTGCCGATCATCGGCTATAATGTGCCGCAGGTTGTGGGCGTGGCGATCACGCCGGGATTGCTCGGCAAGTTGTCGGCCATTCCGGAATTCTGCGGCGTCAAGGATTCAAGCGGTGATTTCGCCGCCCAGGCCAGCCTGGTTCGCACAGGCCTCGGAGTGATGAACGGCGCTGATCCGCTTGCGCTCTATGCGCTCTATGCCGGGGTCGGCGGCCTGATCTGGGGCGGTGCAAATTTCGCACCGCGCAGCTGTGTGGCGTTGGTGGAAGCCGCCGCCGCCAAGCGCTGGGAAGATGCGCGTGAAATCTGGCGCACATTGGAACCGTCCATGTCACTCATCTGGGCGGGCGACTATGTGAAGACAGTCTATGCCGCCGCCGATCTTATGGGCTATGGCGCTGGAGTTCCGCGCCGTCCGCTCTCCGGCTTGGCGCCGGAACGGCTGGACGCGTTGCGCGCCGCCTTGGCGCCAGTCAAGGCCCGCGAAGCTGCCTGAGAACGGGACATGATGTTCAAAGCCCGCAAGCTGCCGCAGCACCTGAAGCCTTCGGGGTGGCTGGCCATGCTGCCCCCGAGGCCGGAAGCACCGCCGCTGGAAGGCGAAGTGTCTGCCGATGTCACCATCATCGGCGGCGGTTTTGCCGGGCTGGCCGCGGCGCGGCGCCTTGCGCAGCTTGATCCCGCCTTGCGCATCGTTCTGCTGGAAGCGCTGGCCATCGGCGAAGGGGCATGCGGCCGCAATTCCGGCTTCATCATTGATCTGCCGCATGAGGTTTCATCCGAGAGCTATGGCAGTGACTCCGCCACGAAAGCCCGCAACGAAATCACCATGAACCGCACAGCCATCGCCCTGGCGCGGGGCATGGCCGAGGAGCAAGGTTGGGGCAGGGAGATCTTCGACCCATGTGGCAAATACGCCATCGCGATGGGTGCGGATGGAGACCGCCATCTCGCAGAGTATGCCCGCCAGTTGCAGGGCCTGGGCGAGGCCCACAAGCTTTTGAACGCCGCCGGAATACAGGCTGTCACCGGCAGCCCCGCCTTCACCTCAGGCCTGTTCACGCCGGGCTGCATCATGATTCAGCCAGCCGCTTACGTGCGCGCCTTTGCAGATGCTTTGAGGCCTACGGTTAAGCTGCATGAACGCACGCCGGCCCTTTCCTTTGAGCGCCAGCCATCCGGCTGGTGCATCACAACGCCCAAGGGCAAGGTGAACAGCGGCAAGATCATTCTCGCCAACAATGGCCATGCCGAGAGCTTTGGCTTCTTCCCCGGCCAGCTGTTGCACATCTTCACCTTTGCATCACTCAGCGCGCCGCTTGATCCCGCCCGCCTCGGTGGCCAGCGCAATTGGGCCGCAACGCCCGCCCACCCGATGGGAACCTCCCTGCGCCGTGTGCAAGGGCAGGAGCAGGAGGGAGACCGCATCCTTGTGCGTTCGCGCTACACCTATCAGCCTGATCTGGAAGTCTCGGACGCCACCATCGCTAGCGCTGGCAGGCTGCATGACGCCAAGTTCAAGGCGCGCTTTCCAATGCTTCAGGGCCTTGAGATGCAATACCGCTGGGGTGGCGCCATGGCGCTCACCTGGAATGCAGTGCCTGCCTTTGGTGAAATTGAGCCCGGCCTCTTTGCTGCCATTGCCTGCAACGGTGTGGGCGCAACAAAGGCCACGGCCTCCGGCATTGCCGCCGCGGAACAGGTGCTGGGCCACAAGAGCGCGCTGACCGCGATATTCGAAGCGATGGAAAAACCCAAGCCCTTGCCGCCGCAGCCTTTCACGGCATTGGGTGTAAAAGCCAGCCTCGCCTGGCGGCACTGGCGGGCAGGCGCGGAATGACAGGCGGGCTGTTTCGCGGCCTCCGTTATTAAGGCGTGGCCGTCACCTGTGTTCCATTCGCAACCGTATCGCCGGGATGCAGGATCACCCGCTCACCTTCCTCAAGGCCGGAAGCCACCACAGCCCATTCATCATTCCGTTCGCCGAGCGTGACGGGCTTGAGCTGTGCGACGCCGTCCTTCACCACATAGACAGTCCAATCCGGCCCGGTGCGGAACAAGGCCCCCACCGGAACCGTAAGCAGCTTCCCGCCGTGCCACACCACGATGTGCACCAGCACCCGGAAGCCGTGACCAAGCCTTGGCCCGCTGCTGCTGCCATTCAGCAATTTGAGAGTCACGCTGACGCGTTGTTCTTCAATGCCAAGGGCGGAAACCTTGGTGGCGGCGGCAGGAGACACGCTGACAACCTCGGCCATCAGCGGCCCACCGCCCCAGCCGTCAATCCGCGCCTTGGCGCCAGGCGCCACCCGCACGGCATCGCGAGACAGCAGGTCCGCCGTGATTTCAATGTCCCGCGTATCACCGATTTCAACCAGCGGCGTGCCGGGCTGCACCACCTGCTCGCTTTCAGTCATCACGCGCAGCACCTCGCCGGAGACGGGCGCAACCACATCCACGCAGCATGCGCCATTGCCCGCCTCCGCGGCATCCTGCGAGAGCACAGCCTCAGCGCTCTCCAATTGCTGCTGCTGCACCGCAAGGTTGGCCTTGGCCCTTTCAAGGTCTGATCCCGCCACGGCTGAATCCAGCACCGCCTTGTCATAGGCCCTTTCGGCAATGGCACCCCGGTGCACCAGGTTTTCAGCGCGGTCGAGCTCTGCCTTCAGGAAGCTGGCCTGCGCTTCCGATTGGCGAAGCTGTGCGGTTGCAAGGTCCACCGAGGCCTTGGCGGCATCCACAGCCGTCTCCGCAATGCGGCGCGACCGCTTGTCAAGAAGCGGCGGCGCCACTGGCCGTATGGATGCAACCACCGAGGATTTTCCTGTAACTGCATCCCCGGCATGAAGATTGATGCGCGCCAGTGCCCCCGCAATGGGCGCGGACACGGCAAATACGTCGCGCACCCGGCTCTTGCCTTCATCATCGATGGTGATGTCCACGTCATGGCGGCCGATGGCCACGGCCTCAACTGGAACCGGTTTCGGCCAAAGCGCCCAGGCAAGGCCCGCCACCAGGGCCCCGGCAACCACGAAGGCAAGTAACCAGCGCATGTTTCACTCCCTTGTCTTCAAAACCGCCACCATGTCCAGCCTGTCCACGCGGCGGCGCACGATCAGTGCAGAAACACCCGCCGCCAGGCAAACAACAATGCTGGCATAGGCATAGACCTCACGGCCAACAATGGCGGGGATGCGGTAAAGCTCTGTCTCGAAAGCGCTCGCCATCGCCTGGGCAAAGCCATAGCCCACGATCCAGCCCAGGGGCTGGGCGAGCAGAACCACAATGGCAAGCTCGGTGATCAGCAGCGCCGAAACTTCGGCCCGTGTGAAGCCCAGCACGCGCAGGCTGGCCATTTCCCGGCCCTGTTCGGAAAGCGAAATCCGCGCAAAATTGTAGACAACGCCGAAGGCAATGATCGCCGCGAAAGAGATGTAGACGGACAGCATGGTGTAGATGTTTTCCGCCATGGTGGAGCGGAATTTCTGCATGGCAATTTTCTGGAACGTGACAAACCGCGTGGAAGGCATCTGCTTCAGCTGCGCATAGAGTTCAGCCCGCTGCGAGCTGTCGATGTCGAGATTGACCCCCGATATCGCCGCATCTTCTCCCAGCTTGGCATTCAGTGCGTTGATCTCCATGTAGGCCGAGAGGCCGAAATACCCTTCAACGATGGAGGAGACTGGCAGCGAAATGGTTTTGCTCTCGCCTTCAAGCAGCTTCACTTCAACAATATCTCCGCGCGCCGCGCCCAATATGCCTGCAAGTGCCTTGGAAAGCACAACGCCCTCCCCGGGCAGCGGAACCGGCTTCAGGTTCACATCGAGAACCTGCGACAAGCTTGTTCCAACGGGCCGCCCGGTGAGTGCAACACGCCGTTTCTTGCTGCCGAAGCTCATCTCTACCGCAATGGAACGGAACGGTTCCACCTTCAACACGCCCGGCAGCCGCGCCACCGAAAAGGCGGCCGCCATGGGTTTGGCCGTGGGAAAGTAGATCGAGGCTTCCTGCCTGTCGGAGCGGTTGAAGGTCACGTCGATCAGATAGCGGATTGAGCCGAACGACCAGAGCGAACCCACAAGCACCGCAACCGCCAGCGCCACGCCGAGAATGGCCCCCGCCGTGCGCCATGGCCAATGCGCGAGGTGGCGCAGGTTGATGAGGGTGGATTGCGGGAAGATCCGCGCCACATCAAACAGGCCAGTGACCAGCTTGTGATATCGCGCCGGCAGGGGCGGGGCCATGGCGATGGCTGGCGGCAGCCGCGCCGCGGAAATGGTGGATTGCAGCGCCCCTGCCAGCGCTGCGGTAAGGGCCGCGGCTGCGGCAATGGCATAAGTCTGCAAGTCGCGGGCAAACACCAGGCTGGGAAAGCGGTAGAAACGGGCATAGAGCTCAGCCAGCCCGGACCCCAGCCAGGCGCCCAGCGCCATGCCGATCAGCGTTCCAAGGATGGCGATGACGGTGACGAATTCAAGGTAGTGCCGCGCCACCGCCCAGGACGAATAGCCAAGGGCCTTGAGCAGGCCGATCTGTTCCTGCTCCAGCGCGATGAGGCGTGAAAGCGTCATGTTGACCAGAAAGGCCGAAACCAGCAGGAAGATCGGCGGCAGGATCAGGCTCATCGCCTTCAATTGCAGAAGCTCGGCATCAAGGAAGGCATGTGAGGTTTGGTATTTCCGGCCAAAGGCGCCTTGCCCGCCATAGGCCTTGAGCGCGGTGTCGATGCCCTCGATGATCTTGCTCTCCGAACTGCCGGGCACAAGCTTGACCAGCAGGCTGGAAAATGCCCCATTCAGATTATAGGCCGCGGCCAATTCACGCTCCGGCATCCAGACAACGCCGAAGCGCCGCTCATCAGGCATCAGCTCGCCGGGGCCGATGGTGTAAACATATTCAGGCGAAAGCGCCCAGCCCGCCACTTTCAGGCTGCGGCTCACGCCATTCAAGAGCACGTCGAATTGCGCGCCCGGTTCAAATCCATTGGCTTTGGCAAAGCTTTCGCTGATCAACACCTCATCGAAGCTGCCAGGCCCGGGCATGGCGCCCTTGCGCAGCACCACGCGGTTGAGCCGCTGCGGCCCATTGTCTGGAATCGAAATCATCATCACCGATGCAGGCTCGGCCACGCCGGGCAGGTCCGCGAGAGCAAGCGCAGTGATGCGCGGCTCGGCGATGGCCACGCCGTCCATTCGCGCAATGTCCGCCGCCACGTCTTTGGGCGCGCGGGTGGCGGTGGCGAAGATGTCGGCAAAGCGGCTGTTTTCATAGTAGGTGGCGCGCGTTTCAAAGAGCGAGAGGTACGCGCCATTGGCCAGAACCATGGTGCCAACACCGGTGGCCAGAACCAGCGCAATCGCCAGCGCCTGCGGCCAGAGCCGGATAAGATCGCGCAACAGTTTTCGGCGCAGCGCGCTCATGGCTACCAGCTCACTTCAGAGGGCGCCTTGCGCACCGTGTTGGTTTCGCTGCGCGCGATGCTGCCATTTGCGAAGTAGATCACCCGGTGCGCAATCTCGCGGATGGCGGCGTTGTGGGTGATGACCAGCGTTGTCGTGCCGATCCGCTCATTCACCAGCGCCAGCGCCTCCAGCACCCGGATGCCTGTCTTGGAGTCAAGCGCGCCCGTGGGCTCGTCGCACAGCAGCAGGGCGGGTTGCTTGGCGATGGCGCGGGCGATGGCAACGCGCTGCTGTTCGCCGCCTGAAAGCTGGGCAGGAAAGTGGTCCATGCGGTCTTCCAGGCCCACCAGCGCCAGTGCCTCTTCCGGCCGCATCGGCTTGCGGGCAATCTCCGTCACCAGCCGCACGTTTTCAAGCGCCGTCAAGGTGGGCATCAGGTTGTAGAACTGGAAGATGAAGCCCACATGGTCGCGGCGGTAGCGCGTGAGTTGGGCTTCGCTGGCCTGCGTCAGGCTGTGGTCCTCGAACCAGGCTTCGCCGGATGTGGCGCTGTCCAATCCACCGGCGATATTCAGGAATGTGGATTTGCCGGAACCCGACGGCCCGAGGATGACAATGAACTCGCCAGGCCGGGCCTCGAAGTCCACATTGCGCAGCGCCTGAACCTCAACCTCTCCGGTGCGGTAGGTTTTGCATAGGCCGCGGGTGCGCAACACCGGGCCGCTCGCCACACCTGCTTCGGGCCTGCCGTTCAACATGTCGCTGCCACCATGGCCACAGCCTGGCTCATATCGGGTCTCGTTGCTGCAAAGCTGGCGGCATTGGCCAGCCTCCCAAACAGGCTATAGCACGGCTTTCCCCGGCTGTTTGATCTTGATCAACCGCTCCGCCGCGGCCCCTCACTCCGGGCCATGCGGCCGTGAACTGAACAGGCGGCCCCAATCCACTTGCACAGCAAGCGCGAGCAGGATGAGCATCACCAGCTGTGAGGCGAGGCCATAAGGGCTGGTCAGCGCAGTCTGGAAGGATTCGCCGATTGTCGTTTCCCTGATGCTTTTCACCGTCAGCGCATAAACCGAATAGGCCACGGTGCGGCCCAGAAAGAACGCCGCCGTGAACTGGAACAGGCGCACCCCCGCCAGCCCTGCTGCCTCAAACAACTGCGCGGAGGGGATGGGCGAAAGCGCAAACAGCCCCAGGGCCAGAAGCGTGCTTCGCCTGCGCTGCTCAATGGCCTCGCGCGCGCCCTTGAGATTGCGCCGCATGTTCTCCGGCAAATAGCCGCCAAGGTGGCGGAAAACCCGCGCGAGTATGTAACGGCCGGATGCGGCGGCAAGGGCGCCCACCGCCACTGTTGCAGGCACGGGCTGGTTGCTGTTGAAAACATAAAGGGCGATGATGGTCCATGTTGGCGGGCCAAAGGCGGGCATGAGGTTCACGCCAAACACGATCAGAAACAGGATCAGGTAATCCGTCACGGCAATCCTTGCTGGGGGCCGGCCCAAGCTGCCCGGCCATCATATTCATGCTCTGGCCTGCGGAAGCAAGCGGCGATTTCGCGCCAGCGCGAAGCTCCGCCGGGAGGGCAACACTGTTCAGCAACATTGACCTGCGGCGCGCGAATGACCAGACTTGGTCCCCAACATGCACAAGATCCCGATGGCATCGGAAAAACGCATCACACTGGAAGGCCTGAGTGAAGAGCAGGCGGCCGCGCTGTTGCGCAGCGATGGTCCTAATGAGTTGCCCCGGCCAGGCCAGCGCACGGCCCTGCGCATTTTCCTGGAAGTGATGCGTGAACCGATGCTGGCGCTCCTGCTGGGCAGCGGGGCTGTCTATCTCCTGCTCGGTGAATTGCAGGATGCGCTGATCCTTCTTGCCTTTGCCATGATGTCCATTGTGATTACCGTGGTCCAGGAAGCACGAACCGAGCGTGTGCTGGAAGCCTTGCGTGACCTGACAAGCCCGCGCGCCACAGTGACCCGCGATGGCGAGCGCCGGCGTATCCCCGGCCGCGAGGTTGTGTGCGGTGATCTCTTGCTCTTGGCGGAGGGAGACCGTGTTCCCGCTGATGCCATCATGCGCGAAGGCCATGACCTGCAGATCGACGAGTCATTGTTGACGGGTGAATCGGTGCCTGTCCACAAAGTGCCAGCCACGGAAGGAATCCATCAAGCCATGGGCAAGCCGGGCGGGGATGGGCAGCCATTTGTTTTCTCTGGCACGCTGGTGGTGCGCGGCCAGGCCCAGTGCCGCGTGCTCGCCACCGGCATTCGCAGCGAGATCGGCAAGATCGGCCATTCGCTCAGCAAGCTGGAAACCGAGCCCCCGCGCCTTCAGGCCCAGACGCGAAGGCTCGTTAAAATCTTTGCCTTGGCGGGCGGCTTGGTCAGCCTTGGCGCGGTGCTCCTCTATGTGACGCTGCGGGGCGGCTGGCTTGATGGCCTGCTGGCGGGCATCGCGCTTGGCATGTCGATGTTGCCGGAGGAATTCCCGGTTGTGCTGGTGGTATTCATGGCCATGGGCGCCTGGCGCATTTCCAAGGTCCGCGTGCTCACCCGCCGGGCCTCGGCCATTGAAACCCTGGGCTCGGCCACTGTCCTGTGCACTGACAAGACAGGCACGCTCACGGAGAACCGCATGGCGATTGCTGAGCTGCGCCTGGCTGGATTCAAATCCCGTTGGCGGCAGAATGAAGCCGTGGCCCTTCCAAAGGCTTTTGCGGAGCTTGCCGAAACAGGGCTGCTCGCCAGCGCCACTCAGCCCACAGACCCCATGGACAAGGCCTTCCATGATCTGTGGCGCCAGCGAGGCCCGCAAGCCGCGCAATGGCCAACCGATGAGTTGAACCTGCTCCGCGCCTATGGGCTGCGGCCAGAGCTGCTTGCCGTCACGCAAGTCTGGCAGGGCGGGCGCGGGGCGAAGATCATTGCGGCCAAGGGCGCGCCGGAGGCCATCGCGGCGCTGTGCAAATGCGACGGCAAGACGAAGGCGGCCATCACCGCCGCCGTCAATGAGATGGCGGCCTCGGGGCTCAGGGTGCTCGGCGTGGCCAGGGCCAGCCATGCGGGAAAAAGCCTGCCCGAAACGCAGCGCGCCTTTGCCTTCACGTTTCTCGGCCTGGTGGGGCTGGCAGATCCCCTGCGCGCCAGCGTGCCCGCCGCGGTGGCGCAATGCCGCTCAGCCGGAATCAGGGTTGTGATGATCACGGGCGATTATCCAGCCACCGCCAGCGCCATTGCGGCCCAGGCCGGCCTGAATGCAAGCCATGTGGCGGCAGGCGCGGAACTGGAAAGCCTGGATGATCAGGCCTTGGCGGAACTGGCGGGCAAGGCTGCGGTTTTCGCCCGTGTCATGCCGGACCAAAAGCTGCGCATCGTCAATGTGCTGAAAGTCAATGGCGAGATCGTCGCCATGACGGGCGATGGCGTGAATGACGCGCCCTCGCTCAAGGCGGCGCATATCGGCATTGCCATGGGCGGGCGCGGAACTGATGTCGCCCGCGAGGCTTCATCCATTGTGCTGCTGGATGATGATTTTGGCTCCATCGTGCAAGCCATCAGGCAAGGGCGGCGCATCTACGACAATCTGCGCAAGGCCATGAGCTTCATCTTCGCGGTGCATGTTCCCATCGCCGGGCTGGCCTTGCTGCCGCTGGTGATGGGGCTTCCCATCCTGCTTGGCCCCATTCACATCGCCATTCTCGAAATGGTGATTGATCCTGTCTGCTCGCTGGTTTTTGAAGCCGAGCCGGAGGAGAGCGATGTGATGTCGCGCCCGCCCCGCCCGCCGGCCGAGCCATTGTTTTCACGCCACATGATCTTCTGGAGCCTTCTGCAAGGGGCCGTGGCCCTTGCCTTTGTGGCGGGCATTTATCTTCTCGCGCTTTCACAGGGCCTGCCTGTTGAGGATGTTCGCGCCCTGGCTTTCTTCTCGCTCATCATGGCTGTCCTCGCGCTGATTTTCGTCAACCGCACATTCAGCGCCTCGCTCGCCACAGCACTTGGCCGCAACAACACCGCATTGGTGGGCGTGCTTGCCGCTCTGTTTGCTTTCATGGCGTCCACCTTGCTTTGGCCCTTCGCGCGAAACCTGCTGCACTTTGGGCCCCTGCATGGTGATGATCTCGCGATCTCGGTGGCCACCGGCGCCGTCGTGCTCGCCAGCCTTCAGCTTGCGAAATTGCCCTTGGCCAAATGGCTGAAAAGTTGAAACTGGCTGAAACCTTACGGGCGTGAAATTTACCATGCTGCGGCAGCACAAGGCGGCGGACAGCAGCCACCATGAACGAAATGAGAGAGTCCTATACGAAAGGCTTAGGTAGTCATACGGATCACAAGCCCGGCCAAGTTGCTATGTTGCGCCCATGGATTTCTCGATGTTGAATTTGGACGTTGTGGCAATGGGCACCATCTCAGTGTTCCTCATTGGCGTGTGCTTTGGCATCATCATTGTCGAGCTGTTTCATTCGCACACCTCAACTTGGCATTGATGCCACGCCGGTAAGGCGGCGCAGTTTGCTCCGCCTTGTGAATGGTTAGTTGCTGCCCGGAAGCTTGGCCAGCACCGCGAGGCGCACCAGGGCCGCGGTGTTTTTGATATGCAGCTTCGCCAAGATGTTGCTGCGGTGAGATTCAATGGTGCGCGGGCTCGTGCCAAATTTCGTGGCAATCTGGCGGCTGGTGAAGCCGCTGGCCAGATCTTGCACTACGCTCCGCTCGCGGAGGCTGAGTTGCTCCAGCGCGTGGCGTGCCTCTTCGATGAGGCCCTGAAGTTCGGCGCTGGCCTTGGAACCCTCCACGGCCGAAACGATGGCCTGCATCAGCGCTTCCGGGGTGACAGGCTTTTCAAGAAAGTCCATGGCCCCTGAATGCAGGGCCTTCACCGCCGTCGGCACGCCGCCATGGCCGGTGAGCATGACGATTGGTGTCGCTTGGGCGATGGCGCGGAATTCCGGGAAGAGGTCAATCCCGTTCACATTGCCAAGCTGATAGTCGCAAATGATGCAGTCATAGGCCTTGTTGCGCAGCATGAACTTGGCATCCGCCGGCGTCTGGGCGGTGCGCGCCTCGACATCCATGCGCGAAAGGGCCGCGATGAGGGACTCGCTGAAATCCGCGTCATCATCAACAATCAAGACTTCATATTTTTCCACGCCACACCTCCGGTTCAAGCATAGACAGGCTGGGCGATGGGCAGGCGCACTTCAAATGTCGTGCCGCCTGCGGCATTTGTGTGACAGCTCAGCGTGCCGGAATGGAGTTGGGTAAGGTGCCGCGAAATTGCAAGGCCAAGGCCGAGGCCTCCCGGCTTTTTGGAGCGGACCGGCTCAAAGATGCTTTCCATGATTTCGGGCGGAATGCCGCCGCCGGCATCTGATATCCCGGTGACGGAAAGGTCCCCCTCGCGGCGGACATCAACTGTCACCTTGAGGCCAGGCCCCTTCTTGTCTGATGCTTCAAGCGCGTTGCGGATGAGGTTGACGAACACCTGTGTCAGCTGGATCGCCGAGCCGCGGCACAACAGCGGCTCGCTGGCGTGGATTTCAATCTGGGTCTGGAACAGGTCGCCTGCGTCGATGGTCTCGCGCGCCTCGTCCAGCAGGGTTTGTACCCCAAGGACTTCCCAGCTAGATTTGTCGGCGGGAATGAGCGAACGCATCTGCCGCGAAATCTGCTGGACGCGGAACAGCATATCCTTGCTGCGCTCAATGAGATAGGGAAGGCTGTCGAGGCCTTCCTCGGTTGAAATGTTGTCAGACGCGACATAGAGAAAGTTGGAGGCAGCCGCCAAAGGCTGGCGGATCTCATGCACCACGGCCGCGGCGGCCTCGCCGATGAAGCGCCATTGTTCGGCGTCCGAAAGCTTCACCAGAAGCTCGCGGCTGGTCTTTGCGCTTTCCGTCCTGTCCGTCACATCGGTGACGCGCAGCAGAACCGAGTGTTCCTTCTGCCCGATCTTCAGCTTGCCCAGGCTGAAACGTGAAACATTGTAGAACCTGTTGTGGACCTTGAAATTGTCCAAATTTGCGTTGACGTCCTTGAACTGCTCAAGCGCGCTGATCATGGGCGCCAAGGCTTCCGCCAGTGCCTCATTTGATCCAAATGCGGCCAAGGCCGCCGCGTTGCTGAATTGGATTGAATCTGCCCCGGCAAATGGAACTGCCACTATGATCAGCGGCACGCCAGCCTGTTCCCATATCTTGAGCAATGCTTCACCCTGGTCATTGACCGCCGCAACCGCCTTCTCAAGTTTGCGGATGTACCCATATTGGATCGTGCCAAGGATCAAGGCTGTCACGGACAACAACATCACCAAGCCGATTGTTCTGGAAATCAGGCCCTCAAGCGTGGCTCTTCTTTGAACCACTTCGGCTCTCACCTGCTGGTCGATGTCCAGTCCAATTTGGGTGAATATCGGTTCAGCCTGGTTCAGCCTCGCGATCAAATCGCCAATTTCATTCTCTGAACTGAAGTTGGAGGCCGCTTGCAGCAAGGGTTCAGTCTGCTGGAAGAAAGCGTCAAGCCGCGTGCTCAGCTTGCCTTTGCGAATATTCTCGAAGATCGCGTCATACTTGAGAATGTTCACACGGCTGCTGAGAATTTGGCCTCTCAACCTGATTGCGGCCGGTGCCTGATGTTCGAGCAGGGAAACTTTCAGGCGCTGTAATTCCTTGTCCAGCTGATAGACGCTCCAGTTGAGATCGTCGTGGGCCACACGGGCTGTGTTATACACAAGCCATGTCTGGTTGCTGACCACTGTCACCGCCAGCAACTCAAGCAAGAAAATTGCGATCAGTGCCATCCGGTGGAAACGGCTGGTGCCGATCCGCCCAGCCACCTTCAAGGCGTTTGCACGCCAGCTCCAGGCGGCTGGCATGTCCGCGGTGGTAAACACTTGGCTCAATCCCCGATCTCTATGTCAGCCAGCTGCCAAACACATTTTGCAAACACTTCCTCGTTCCAAAGTTCTGGTTTCTGGGTGAACGGGTAAACGATGAACAGCGGGCCCTTTTCGGCAATGGGCATCAGCTTGCCGTTGCGCTCCCAAGCCATGAGTGGGTTGAATTGTTTGAGATCGCTGACAGGAATGGTGGACTTGAAGTCATTCAGCGCAGCCAGACGCAAAATGCTGCCAAAGCCGCCAACATAATGGTAGAGGGTCTGCAGGCTGATGCCGGCATAGGCGGTCTCGTCCCCATCCCATGGCGTTTTGGTTTGCAGCTCCTCGCGTCCGATCGCCTGCAATTCGGCCAGCTTGAACTTCCATGCTTCATTGTTGCGCTTGGACGTGGCGCCATGCACGGAAAGAATTGTCCCTTCGCCATCAGCGCGTGCGGCGGGCACGCCAGCAAGCGACGCGCTGGCCGCAATGATGAAATTTCTCCTGCTCAGATTCGACATTCGCGATCCTCAATTCTTCCTGTCAATTTGCTTTGGTGAGTTGCAACGTTGGCGGGGTGCTCAGCGCTTGTCGATCTTCCCGGCTTCAGCCAAAAAATCACGGCATGGCGATGTGTTTCAACTCGGTTCTGGGCGTGAATTTCATTGCCCCTGGTTCCGTTGCCAATGGTAGTATTCATGATCAAATTAAATTCATGACAAACTATACCTTTGGATAGGCCGCTCTCCCATTGAACCCAATTTCATACAACTTGCAGTTTACGATCTTCGTCACGACATGACCCTGATTCTTCAGTTTTGTTCGAAATATTCGAACAATTTGTGCACAATAGCGATCACCATGCACTCTTGCTCCAAACTCGCAGAAAGCAACCAGTTGAGAGTAAGGCCAGGCGCAAGCATTGCGCCACCGATGAATACATCAAATGCAACAACCGAATAAAACGTAGAAATACGGATGTGCGGTAGCTCAACTGATTATACTCAGTTGATTGTGGAACTTTGAGCCCCCCGGCCGGTTCCATGACTTGCCACCAGGCGGTACCGCATATGCCCATATGCGGTACTCCGCCAGGCTTGCGCCACGCTGCTAGTGATCGCGCACGCGCTTGTTTAGCCCGCGCATCGTTCGTTTGCCTTTCATAGCAATCTAAATCGGCCAGTGCTGAATTCTGTGCAACGAAGCTGTTATTGAGTTTGCAAGCGGCCGGACTTAGCAATTTGTGTGGGAATTGTTCCGCACTCAGTAGAAATGCTGATGCGCGGTCCCCCGTAAACTGACATTCTTACTCTTGGCGTCC
Source organism: Alphaproteobacteria bacterium (assembly GCA_028868695.1). Classification (GTDB taxonomy): domain Bacteria; phylum Pseudomonadota; class Alphaproteobacteria; order Rhizobiales; family Aestuariivirgaceae; genus Aestuariivirga. The sequence goes on from JAGWTZ010000010.1 coordinate 52,463, forward strand.
TGTTCAGTTGCCCCCAACTGGCAGGAAGCCGAGACTCTTGTTACAGCACAAACTTCCGGTGCGCTGCGTTTCACGCAAACGTGCCGGAAGTTTTATTGTTTGCGCGAAGCCTTCTGCCGCTTGCCATCAAGCAATCATTAAGCGCCACCGCAAAACACGCTCCTGCTTATTCGCAACACAGCTGGCCCAGCTTCAAAATGGCTTTCAAATATTTTGAAAGGCATTGCCATGTTTCATTCCATCAATTTCTGGCCAGACACCGGAATCATGCACGCCAACAACATGGAAATGTTCGGCTGGTGGAACCGCTTGCGGGGAAAGGGCAAACTGGTCAATCGGTCCGAAATCAATGTGCGGCAATTCGCCCAGCACATGCCGTGGATGATCATCGTGGGCGGCTCTGAAGAGCAGGGGCCCGCCATGGGCTGGCGCTATTCCGGCAGCCGGCTTGAGAACGTCTTCCAACCGGCCTCATTCCGCCACCCCTTTGAATTGTTCTGGGCCTCCGGTTCGCGCAGCCTCGCCAACGGCGCAGTGGACATGGCGCAGATTCTGAACTGGCCGTTCCTCTTGCGCTTCCAGTCGCGCGTCATCGGATCGGGCCTGCCTGTGATGCTGGAAATGATTGGCCTGCCAATGATGCCCAAGGGCCCAGGCCCGGCGCATTTCATCGGCGCCATTCAAGTCTGCGGCAAGCCGTTGCAGAAGGAGAACAAGGTGCAGCTTGGCAGCTCCATCATCAAGGCGGCACTCATCGAACCACAACCCATCCACTGAACCCGCACCTGCAGATCGCAATACTTCGTTGACCACGGGCGGCAATTTTCCGCGTGTTGTGTAGTTCTACGGATTCGCGCCGCAACACCAAAGTTAGACTGCAAGCACGTCGGCGCGGATTGCCAGGCAGGTTCCTGCTGCAATCCGGCCGGCTTCAACGGCGCCATGAAGATGGCAACTGAGGAGAGAAGTTGTTGCAGTCTTTTGGGCGGCTGAGTTTTGACACCATCAATGCGGTCTCGCAGGTGCTTACCTTGCGCAACCTGTCGCAGGCTGCTGACCGCATCGGCATAACCCAGTCCGGCGTTTCGTTTCACGTTTCGCGGTTTGAAAAATCGATGGGCATGAGGCTGCTTGTCCGTTCCGGCAACAATCTCGTGCCAACCCCTGCGGCCGAACGGCTGCTGCCGATCTGCAACCGCATTGTCAGCGATTGGGAACGCATGGCGAGGATTTCGGAGGACCGCGAGCTTTTCAAGCGCGCCCTCGGCCTTTCATCCGATGTCTTCGCCTACATGCAGCAGACCCACAATGAGGTGTTGACTGAGCTGGGCCGGGACTTCCGCCTGATCATCGCTGACCCGGACAATTTGAAGACGCTCTTTGACCGTGGCGAGATTGACCTGTGGGCTGCCCCCACGGCCACTGCCGAAGAGACATCCGACTTCAAGAAGCCGCTTGAGTTCGTCTGGGCAAAGGGGCTGCTTCGCCAGCCGGAAGAGCAAGGCCATGACGGCGCGCAAATCCTGGGCGGCCCGAGGGGCTCTTTCCAGGCAACGCTCAATGCACGGTTCTTTGATGAGTTGAACCGCGACTACAACGTGGTGGCCGAGGCGCTGTCCTTCTCCGATATCACGGCTCTGCTCTCAAAGATGGATTGCTATTGCCTGGTTCCCTCCTTCGCGGCGGGTGCCAACGCCATGGGGCTTGCGAGGCCAGACAGGCGCGTGGCCCCCGGCATGTTCTCCAAAACTGTCGGCTGCTTCTTCTCCTGCCGCTACCGCCGTGAGGTGTTCAGCAACCGCGAGGCCGAGGCTGTCTTCGAGAAGTTGTGCCTGAATATCGGGCTGGACAATCCGGGCCATGAACAAGACCAGGCGGCCGCGGAACTTGGGGAGAAGGTGAATTGATCAACTTCAACTGCAAGGCCGCGGCCAGCAGTCATCCAAGCGCAGTGACATGCGCCTCCCGGCCAATGTTGTTTTCAATTTTGACGAAGTAGTGCGGCGATGCAGGACACGATGAATCATTGGATTGGACACGCGGTGCCGGATGCGGCGGGTCCGCAGGCCGGGCCGGCGCGCCCCAGCATGAAGTCTCTGGCCCGCAAGATCAGTGAGACAAAGTCCAGCTTGCGCCACGCCCAGGTGCGCGCCGAAGTGATGCGCTCGCGCCTTTCCGAACTTGAGCAGATGATGGAGCAAAGCCGGACATCGCCTGTCGCCGATTTCCGCACCAAGCTGCATCTTGGAAACCAGTGGCTCAATCTCATCAAGTCTGGCGATGCGCAGGCCGTTGATGCGCGCAACCGCTTGCTCAATTGCTGCACAGGATTTGCCCGCGAATTGATCTGCGCTGAACACCTGAATTCGCCCAAGGATGAACTCAACAGGGCGCACATGCTGGGCCGCTTGTTGTACGACAACAAGAATAGCCACCCCGCCGCCCGGCGCCTGTTTTCCAGGCTGAGCGACAAGGTTGAAGCCTGAGACGGACTTTCGGCCCACGATGCGCCAACGGGATGGACTGGAACGTTACGCAAACGTAGTGTTTCAACCGGATAGAGTGCAACGTTAAATGAAGTTCATGAAGATTTGCACATTCAGGATTGCCAAATTGCCTGAACAATTGCCCTTGCCCTGAGCCAATTCTCTACTTGCATTTGCGGCGGTTTGAAGCCTATTTGCGACATCACTGGCAAGGATCAACTGATGTCCGTCAAACTCGCTAAAATGGCTCCGGAAGATGTTCGCACCGCTTACCGGCGCTGGGCCCCATTCTATGATGCCACCTTCGGCAAGCTGGTGGAGGCCGGCGTCAAGCAGACCGTGTCGCGCGCCAACGAGTTTTCCGGCAAGCTTCTCGAAGTTGGCGTGGGCACGGGCCTCGCCCTTCCGCACTATTCAGAGCGCCTTGCGATCACCGGGATTGACCTGTCCAGCGACATGCTGGAACGCGCCCGCAAGCGCGTGCACCGCAGCCACAAGGGCAACATCGAAGCATTGATTGAGATGGACGCGACTGCCCTGCAATTTCCCGATGCGCATTTCGACGTGACTGTCGCCATGTATGTTCTCACCGTTGTGCCAGACCCTGCCAAGGTGGTGGAAGAGTTGGCGCGCGTCACCAAGCCAGGCGGAACCGTTCTCATCGCCAACCATTTCAGTGTAGAGAATGGGCTGCGCGGCATTGTCGAAAAGAAAATGTCGAAACACGCAGCCAAGCTGGGCTGGCGGCCAGAATTTCCGGTGAACACCGTCTTGTCCAGTGAGAAGCTGCGTGTGTGCGGCATCCGCCAATTGAAGCCTTGGGGCTTTTTCACCCTGCTCGAGTTCCGGCGCCTGGCCGGCTGATATCAATTCCTCGAACCGGAGCTTCTGATGACAAGGCTTTCCGCCGGCGCAATAGGCATGCATTGTTTGCCCCCTTTGACGCGGGAAATAACTCCGCCTGCGGTTCCTTCACCTGTATCGCGTTCTCAAGCGCGCAGGTATTTGCCCAGCAACATTTTCGCAAGTGCCATGATCACCGCATAGAACAGCATGGCCAGCAGGGTGAGGGCCAGCAGCGCTGCAAACATCAGGTCGGTGTGTGCGCGGCCATTGGCAAACAGCATAAGGTAGCCAAGCCCCCGTGAAGCGCCAACCCACTCGCCGAGAACGGCGCCAATCGGGGCATAGATCAGCGCAAGGCGCAGGCCCGTGACGAAGGATGGGATGGCAGCTGGCACGCGCAGGAGCAACAGGCTGCGCGCTGGAGTTGCCGCCGCATTTGCAGCCAGATCCAGCCACTCCCGTCGCGTTTGCATCAGCCCATCAAAAAACGCCGATGCCACCGGAAAGAAGATGACAAGCACCGCCATCACCACCTTCGGCCCAAAGCCATAGCCCAGCCACAGCGTGAGCAGCGGCGCCACGGCAAAAACCGGAATGATCTGGCTGAACAGCAACAAAGGCGCAAGCAGCCCGCGCAACGGCTTGGAGGCCGCCATGGCCAGAGCCGTGGCCGCACCCAGCGCCACACCGAGGAATGTGCCGGCAGCAATTTCCCCCAGCGTGATGATGCTGTGCCAGGTGAGAAGCGCGGCATTGTCCGCAGCCGCACGGGCCACGGCCAAAGGGCCGGGCAGGATGAAAGGCGGCAAGGCAAACAGCACAACAATACCCTGCCACAGGCCCAGCAGCACGGCAGCGATTAATGCCAAGCGCAAGCTGTTCATGCTGCCTCCCGCATCATGGCAGCCGTCAATTGTGCGGCAAAGGCGATTGTATCGGCACCGTCGGTGGGCCTCGGCGTTGGGCTTGCGGGCGCGGAAATCATTTTCACGCCCGCCACGCCCATGATGGCAACATCATCCGCCAGCCGCGCCGCCTCGCCGGGGTCATGTGTCACCAGCAGCACGGTTTTGCCCGCGAGAATGCGCAAGGCCAATGCTTGCATGCCGTGGCGCGTCTTGATGTCGAGCGCCGAGAATGGCTCATCAAGCAGCACAATCGGCCGTTCTTCCATCAGCGTGCGGGCCAGCGCCACGCGCTGCCGCTGCCCACCCGAAAGCGTGTTGGGAAAGCGGTGTTCAAAACCGGAAAGGCCCACCTCGGCCAAAAGGCCCTGGGCCTTCTCGGTGTCGGCCTTCTCCCCGCGCAGGCGCTTGCCGATGGTGACATTGGCCAGCACATCCGCCCAGGGCAGCAGCATGTCCGATTGCTGGATGAAGCTGGCGCGTGGCGCGGCCTGTTCACCGTCGCCACAGGTAATGCGGCCGTCAAACGAGACATAAGGCGCCAGCCCGGCAATCAGGCGCAGCAGTGTGGATTTGCCAACGCCCGAAGGCCCGAGGAGGCACGTGACGCCGCCGCCCCTCGCGTCAAGCGAGAGCGGGCCGAAGACCGCCTCACCATCAATTGCGGCCCGCCCCTCGATATGCAGCGACGGCCCCTTCACTCCTTGCCCAGATCAATGGCAAGCCCCGCAGGCAGGGCCGCATCCTTCACCAGCCCGTTGTCCTTGAGGAAAGCCTGGAACTTTGCGTAGCGGTCCTTGTCCAGCGCCACGGGGTCGGCGGCCAAATGGGGAAGGGTGTCGCCCCAGGCCCGCTTGTTCAGCTCATCCTGCAATTCCTTGGCGGTGGCCGAAAACACTTTCCAGCTCTCGTCCTTGTTGGCGTTGATATAGGCAACGGCCTTCTTGGTGGCGGCCAGGAAGCGCTTGATCACATCCCTGTTCAGCGTGTCCTTGTTGGCGATGTAAACCAGCTCGTCATAGGCTGGCACGCCTTCGTCTTCGACATTGAAACAATGCCCCTTGTTGCCCTGGATGGCCATCTGGTTCAGTTCGAAATTGCGGTAGGCGCCGATCACCGCGTCCACTTGCTTGGACATCAGCGATGGCGCTATGGAGAAGTTGACGTTCACAACCTCCACATCCTTCATCTCAAGGCCATTGTGCTTCAGCATGGTGGAAAGCAGGGCCTCTTCAAAGCCGGGAAGCGAGTCCCCCACCTTCTTGCCTTTGAGGTCTGCGATGGTCTTGACTGAGCCATCATCGCGCACCAGCAGGCAATTGAGCGGCGAAGACACCAGCGTGCCAACCCGCACGATGGGCAGCCCGCCATCAGCCAGCATGTGCAGCTGCGGTTCATAGGAAATTCCGATGTCGGCCTTGCCGGCCGCCACCATCTTGGGCGGGTCAGAAGGGTCGGCCGGCGGCACAACGTCAACGTCGAGGCCCTGTTCGGCAAAGAACCCCTTTTCCCGGGCGATGATGATCGGGGCATGGTCGGGGTTCACAAACCAGTCCAGCATCAGCGTTACCTTGTCATTGGCCTGGGCAACACCGGGCAACGCGGTTGCCAGCAACAGGATGGGGAGAAGTTTTTTCATCTGTGGGTCCTTTCAAATCACCGGGTGGCCGCCAGCCATTGGCGGATTTTCAATTCAGGGTCGGGGTTGAGGGTGATGTCCGTGACAACGGAGACAACGTCCGCCCCGGCGGCGAACACGCCGGGCGCCCGCTCAAGCATCATGCCGCCAATGCCAACAAGCGGCGTGGCGCCCACCAGCTTGCGCCACTCGCGCAGGCGCTCAAGCCCCTGTTCATGCCATTTCATCTTTTTCAGGATGGTGGGATAGATCGGGCCAAGGGCCACATAATCCGGCTTCAATGCCATGGCGCGGTTGAGTTCCGCTTGGTCATGCGTGCTAATGCCAAGCTTGATGCCTGCCGCGCGGATGGCGGGAATGTCGGCGCTGTCCAGATCCTCCTGCCCAAGGTGAACCCAGCCGCAGCCAAGCTCAATCGCCTCGCGCCAGTAGTCATTGACCACCAGCACAATGCCGTGTGCCCGGCAGATGTCGCGCGCCTTGGCGATATGGGCGCGGGTGTCTTCAGCCGTCTTGTTCTTGATGCGCAGTTGCACCAGCTTGATGCCCAGCGGCGCCATGCGCGCAATCCAGTCCGCGTCTTCGAAGATGGGATACAAGCGGTCGAGACTCATGAGAGGAATGCCTTTCCGATGAGGGGCGTTGAAGGGCTTGCCATGTTGCGCGGTTCCATCGGGTCTGCGGCGCGCGCCAGCTTTCCAGCCTGAAGTGCCTTGGCGAAGGCCTCGGCCATGGCGGCAGGGTCTCCCGCCTTGGCAACGGCGGTGTTGAGCAGCACCGCATCAAACCCCATCTCCATGGCCATGGCGGCATGGCTGGGCAGGCCGAGCCCGGCGTCAATCACCATCGGCACCTCCGGAAATTGGGCGCGCAAAGTCTTGAGGCCGTGGATGTTGGTGAGGCCAAGGCCGGAGCCGATGGGCGCACCCCAGGGCATCAACACCTCGCAGCCGGCATCAAGCAGCTTCTCCGCCACGATCAGGTCTTCCGTCGTGTAGGGAAAAACCTTGAAGCCATCTGCCACCAGAACTTTCGCCGCCTCGACCAGCGCAAAGGGGTCTGGCTGCAGCGTGTCCGTGTGGCCGATCACTTCAAGTTTGATCCAATCTGTCTCAAACAGTTCGCGCGCCATCTGCGCGGTGGTGATGGCCTCGCGCGCGCTGTGGCAGCCAGCTGTGTTGGGCAGGACGCGCACGCCCAGCTGGCGGATGAGGCTCCAGAAATCTTCCCCCGCCGTGCCCGAGGCAGCCTCGCGGCGGATGGAGACGGTGGCGACTGAGGCACCCGAGCGGCGGAAGGCCTCGGCCATCACCGCAGGCGAGGGGTAAAGCGATGTTCCCAGCATGAGGGCGGTGGGCAGGTCCGTTCCGTAGAAACGCGCCATGTCAGCCTCCATGCCGTGGCGTGAGAATTTCAACGCGGTCGCCCTCGCCAAGCTGAAGGGCCTCGCGTTCGCGGATCGGCACAAACCGCCCGTTCACCGCCGTGGCGATGCGCTTTTCGCCATAGCCAAGCTCGGTCACCGTGGCGGCCAAGGTGCCACCGGCAATTTCCGCTGGCTTGCCGTTAAGGATGATATTCATGGAAAAGCTCCGGCCTTGCGCCGTTCAAGACGTGATCTGCCACCATGCCGGCCAGCGCCGGCGCCAACAGGAAGCCATGGCGGAACAGGCCATTGGCATGAACCACGCCACCCTGGCGGATGACGCGCGGCACATTGTCAGGAAAGGCCGGCCGCGCATCCACGCCCACTTCCAGGATTTCCGCTTCGCCGAAGGCAGGATGCAGCGCATAGGCGGCCGACAGCAATTCCAGCACCGAACGCACGGTGGCGCGGTTCCTGTCGTTGCTCTCAATCTGGGTGGCCCCCAGCATGTAAACGCCATCGCCGCGCGGCACGAGATAGATGGGAATGCGCGGGTGGAGCAGCCGCACCGGTCTCTTGAGGTCAATTTGCGGGCAGCGCAGGATCAGCATTTCACCCTTCACGCCACGCAGGTCCCTCAAACTGTCACGCGCCGCAAGGCCGCGGCAGTCTATGTGGCTGGCGGAAGGAGGTGCTGCGTCTGTGTTTATGGCCACACCGTTTTGCGCCAGCCTGGCAGCCAGCACGGAAAGCGCCTCACGCGGTGCAAGATGCGCCTCCCCGGCATAGAAAAGCGCGGTGGAGAAGCGCTCTCCAAGGTCAGGCTCCAGCGCTGCGATGGCCGGGGCATCAAGCCTGCTGTGGTCCTTGGTGCGGCGGGCGAAGCGGTCAAGTTCCTGCCTGTCGCGGCCCAGGGCGATGACCAGCGTGCCGTTGTGAGTGACCGGCACGCCATGGCCCTGCCACCAGCCTGCAGCAGCGCGGCCAAGGCGCACGACGGCCTCGGGCGCTGCCTCGCCTTCACAGAAGGGGGCGAGCATGCCCCCCGCCCACCAGGAGCAGGAGGCCGGGCCGGGCAGGCCTTGTGTGTCATGCAGGGCCACCTTCGCGCCGCGCGAAACCAGTTCCGTGGCCACGCACAGGCCCGCAACGCCAGCGCCAATGATTGTGAATTCCCTGCTCATGGCCACACCGCGTGGAAGTGGTGAACCGGCCCATGCCCTTTGCCAATCTGCAGCCGGTCAGCCGCGGCGATGGCTTGATGCAGCCACTGGTGCGCGCGCAAGACGGCACTTTGCAAATCAGCACCCTTGGCCAGTTCGGCGGCAATGGCGGACGAAAGTGAACAGCCCGTTCCATGCGTGTTGCGCGTGGCCAGGCGCGGGGCTTCAAAGACTTTATCACCTGAAGCTGTGATCAGGTGATCGCGGCACGTCTCGCCTGCGCCATGGCCGCCCTTCATCAACACGGCAGCTGCGCCGCGGGCAATCAGCGCCTTGCCTTGGGCCGGAACCTCGGCATCAGTCCGGGCCTCGGCGCAGCCAAGAAGCTGGGCCGCTTCCGGCAGGTTGGGGGTGATCAGCGTGGCACGGGGCACGAGATGCTTGCGCAAGGCGCTGATCGCTTCTTGCTGCAGGAGAATGTCGCCGGATTTGGCCACCATCACGGGGTCCAGAACCACCGCGCCGCCAAAGCCCTTGATTGCCCCGGCCACGGCCTCGATGATCCCGGCTGTCGCCAGCATGCCGATCTTGATGGCCTGCACGTCGATGTCGGAAAGCACCGCACGGATTTGCTCCGTGACGATCTCCACCGGAATGGCGTGGATTGCCGTGACAGCACAAGTGTTCTGCGCGGTGACCGCCGTGATGGCACTGGCGCCATAAACGCCCAGCGCTGAAAACGTTTTGAGATCAGCCTGGATGCCCGCGCCGCCGCCGCTGTCAGAGCCTGCTATGGTAAGTGCAACTGGTGTTGCCACGTTTCATTCCCTTCCCGGCGATGGGAATGGAAAAGACGAACTGAATGGAAGCCCGCGCAAAATCCGTTCCCTCCGCCGGCATTATCCGGATCAGGTGCGATGGGTTGGCGCTTTTGCCTCTCAGCCTTGTTCAGGCACCCCAACAGATGCCGCCCTTCTAGGATTGCGCGGGCCAAAGCTCAAGCGCGCGCACCTAAATAAAATGTCACGGAAGGGCAGGCTGGTTTGCGGCGGAGTTGAAGTGGAGTTTGATAAAGCAGGCTTCGCAACTTTGGCGCTGGTGGCCGCGCTCAGCTCGCGTAAACCACCACATTGACCGAGGTCGAATAGTTGTAGGTGTAGGTGCCAACGAGTGGGATGGTGAAGCTGAGGGGATAGGTGGCGGCCGCCGTGTCAATCTGCGCGCCGTTGACAACGGCGCCCGGTGTCAAAGTCACCGTCACGCCAGAGCCGCCGCTCAACCCTTTGACCCTGCTTGAAACCATGGTTTGCAACTGGTCCTGCGTCAGCTTGGGGTTCAGCTGCAAGGCGCGGCCAGCGTCAACCACCGCGAAATGCACGGTGTTCATGTCCAGCGCTGTCCACCCGGCATAGAAGATTGCAAATGCCAGCGCAAAGAACGCTGGCGCCACCAACGCGAATTCAACAGATGCGCTGCCGCGGTCATCGAATGTGCGGCGTTTAGCGGATGCGGATGGTTTCGCTTTCATTCAATGCCAGGCCATTTGGAAAGATGTTGGATGAATAGGGATCAACCCAGTTGCTCTGCGCGGAAACCAGCACGGCAACCTGCGGGATGGATTTGTCGGAACAGATGACGCCAGTGCCGCAGGCCACGCTGGCCCCGGCGCAAGAGCAGCTGCGCGTCACATTCATGGTGCCGCCCTTTGGAACAACGCTCCAGGCGGCTTGGGCAATGGCCAGGGCCTGGCTGTCGCTTGAGCCGCCCTGCACATAATATTTGGCCGCGGCTTCAACCGCATCACGCATGTTGCTGTCCTGGCGCATGTAGGACCAGGCCGAAATCACGCCGAGGAACATCACGCCTATCACGGGCGCAATCAGGCCAAACTCAATGGCCCCAACGCCCGCCTCGTCCCTAATGAAGTTTTTCTTCATGCCCACTTTCACTCCACCAGCTTGACCACTTCAACGGAGGGGATGTTCGACATGCCATAGGCGGTGCAGTTCTGGCTGATGGCAGCGCTGCCAGACCAGGACACCGTGCTGGCAACCACATGCGTGCAGCCGCCATTGCCGGAGAAGTTGCCGTTGTAGGAGATATTCTGGTTGGGAAAATAAATTGTGCCCGTCAACAGGGAAGACGCCGTGCCATTCAGGGTGACAGAGCCAGTGCCATCGCGTGCGCCAAAAAACAGCACGCCGGAATAGGGGCCACTGGTGGGCGCTGACAGGTTGACATAGCCATTGGCATTCATGCTGACGTTGACGCCATTGGCAATATAGAAGGTCACGCCGCTGCCCGTGATGTTGGCGTTGGCGCCAACATTGAAGCTTCCGCCCGTGATGATGTAGACGCCCGGCTGCAGCACTTTCGTGCCCGTCAGGTTGAGGCCATTGGGATAGACGCCCGGCTGCAAAATAGAACCGCTGGAGTTCATCCAGGTTGTCGATGAGGTGGGAATTTGCAGGCCGGCAAGCGGATCCGCCACAGGTGGTGTATCCACGATCGGATTGGCACAAACCGTGCTGGTGGAGCCAGCGGCAAGGTCAACGCCGCCAACTGTCAGGATGCAATCGGCCTTCAGGCTGGACGATCCATAGGTCTTGATTGAATCGCCGGCCACCGAATTTGAATCGACATTGCAGCCCGTCAGGCTGATCGCGGCATTGCCGCCAACGCTGACGGCCTGAGAGGCGGTCGTGCTCAGCGCCAGCACACAGGCGTTTGACGCCGTTTGAATGAGTGCCACGGACCTGAGGGTTTCAGCCACCGGCGCGCTCAGGAACAGGGAGGAGAACGTCAGCGGCACAAACTTCTGGATGATCACCTGCACGGCATTGGGGTTGCCCACATAGGCGCCGGTGACTGGTGGAATGTCGACGGTCAGCGTGTCCTGTCCGCCGCCTGTTGATGGCGATGGCCCTGAGGCGGGCTGAGTGGGAGATGTGGAAGGGATGAAGCCGTTGGCGGCCGCAACATTCAGGGCGGCGGCATTGATGGCACTGCTGCTGGAGCCGGCCCTTAACTCAATCCCCGCGGCAAATGCTGATCTGTCAGCCGTCTGCTGAAGCTGGTCGTCCTCATGGTACCAATAGGCAACCTCGGTGCCGAAGCCCACAGCGCCAATCAGAAGGGGCATCACAATGGCGCTGAGAATGGCGATGTTGCCACGCTCATTCCGGGAAAATTTCAGAAGAAGTTTTTCCATTGCGCTCACAAGGCTGTTGCACCAAGCGCCAATTGCATGGGCCCATTGCAGTGACCGCAGTCTTAATCCATCCGTTCAAATGCGATGGATTCCGTTGTTTTCTCATAAATTGTTGGACAGGTTACAATTCGTTTGCAGGCTTTGCCCAAGCCGCCACAAGTTGCAAATGAATCACGCGCCGCAGCGGCCATCGCGGGTTGCACAGCGAATGCCCAGGCTGCCTCACGCCACGCCAGAAAGGCGCAGTACCAGACCAAGGCCCGCGCAGATGCCCAGTGTCTTCAACAGCCCGAGATGCAGCTTGAGCAGCGCCAATGCCGCAACGAGGCTCAGAGCCAAAGCCCATGGGTTGAGGCTATGGAAATCGGGAAGCCATGGCTTGAACACGCCCTCCATGCGCTCAACAGTGCCGAACAGCACGTGAAGGCCAAACCAGATAGTGAGATTGAGGATGACGCCCACCACCGCCGCCGTGATCATGGCAAGCGCCCCGGCCAGCCTCGGCCGCTTGCCAATCGCCGCGATATAGGGCGCGCCGGTGAACACCCAAAGGAAGCAGGGCGCAAAGGTCATCCACAGCGTCACCAAGGCGCCGGCTATCCCGCCCCAGATGCTGCCAGTGGCGCGCAAGGCGGCAAGATAGCCCACATATTCCGTCACCAGGATCAGCGGCCCCGGCGTGGTTTCCGCCAGGCCAAGCCCATCAATCATCTCCGGGCCGGAGAGCCAGTGCTTTTGCTCCACCGAGGCTTGCGCCATGTAGCTCAACACCGCATAGGCGCCGCCAAAGGTGACCACCGAAAGCTTCGAGAAGAAAATGCCGATCTGGCTGAAAATGTGTTCAGGCCCCAGGAGGGCCGCAAGGGCAGCCAGCGGCAGAAGCCAAACCACCAGCCAAAGCGAAGCCGTCGCGAAAATGCTGCCAAGGCCGGGCAGTTCGCCGGAATGCTGTTCCGGCTCACGGCTGCCGCGCAGGAATCCGTAAAGTGCTGCCGCGATCACCACGGCGGGAAATGGTGCGTTGAAACAGAACAGGGCAACAAAGGCCAGGCCCGCCACCAGCCATTCCACCTTGCCTTTCAGCGAACGCCGCGCCACGCGCAGCAGCGCTTCCACCACAATGGCCAGAACGGCCGCCTTGATCCCAAAGAACAGGGCATTGATGAGCGGCACCTGCCCAAACGCGCCATAGAGCATCGACAGACCCAGAACCACGAACGCCCCGGGGATGACGAAAAGCAGCCCCGCGGCAAGGCCACCCTTGATGCCATGCAGCCGCCAGCCCGCATAAATGGCAAGCTGCTGCGCCTCCGGCCCGGGCAGCAACATGCAGAAGTTGAGGGCCGTGAGATATTCCTTCTCATCAAGCCAATGCCGTTCGTCGATGATCTCCCGGTGCATCAGCGCGATTTGCCCGGCCGGCCCGCCGAAGGAGAGCAGGCCGATGCGCGCCCAGACCTTGAAGGCTTCCCTGAAACTGACATCGCTCATGGCTTCACCTTGCTTGAAGGCCAATTCCCCGAAAACTGCAAACCCGCTCCCGACTGCTCAGGTTCAACGGCATGTGAAATCGTGATGAGTGCAGACATGGCGTCCTCGCCAGAGGGAAAAAGGGACGCGATAGTTTGAAATGCCGCTGGAAGGGTTATCGCTCACCCCTGGTTTGGACACTATTCCAAGCCGGGAGGCTGTCAAGCGTGGCGTGCGGTGCCGGCCAGGCAAATGGTCTTGCCGGTCTGCTGCGAGGCAGTCCGCAAAGTTGTCACGCACCCGTCACGCGCCCGACATAAGGCCTAGGGCCTTGCGTCATCCGCCGAGGGATCAAGCCCCCATGTCTGACAACCCTGCAAAGTTGCGCCCCGCTGAAAAGCCGGATTCGCAAGGCCTTGTCTTTGGGCGTCACATGGGTGCGGCAGGGGAGGTCACTTTGCTTGCGGCCATGCCTGCGGCCCTTCCGCGCGATGGCGACGGCTGGCTTTGGGCACACCTGGATCTTGTGGACAGGCGCTCCTTCCGCTGGCTGGCCAGCCTGGGCCTGCCACTTGCGGCCTTGTCCGCCTTCAGCTCGGAGGACACACGCCCGCATGTTGAGGCAGCGGGCGGCGTGGTCTCCGGCGCGTTGATGGAGATGCACACCGAACCTTCCGTCCAGATCGGCCGCAGGCGCCTGCTGCGCTTTGCGGCGGGCGAAAGCTGGCTCATCACAGCGCGGCATCACCCGCTGGAGGATATTGATGCCCTGCGCGGCAGGCTGGACAGCGGCCTCCAGCTGGCGCACCCCGCAGCTGTACTGGCGCGATTCGTGGAGTCATCGGTTGACAGGTATCAGCATGAGATCGACGCCATGCTGGCCTCGCTGAACTGGATTGAGGATGTGGTGATTGAGCGCGGCGGCTCGGATGCAAGTGCAAGGGTTTCTGAAATCCGCCGCAAGGCCGTGACGATGCACCGGGAAATGTCGCTGAACAAGGCGGTGATCGGCCGCCTGTCAGAGCTTGTCTTGCTCACCGCGCCCCCAGCCGCCACACAACAGGCCTTGGCCGCGGACTATCAGAAAGCCGAAACCCTGCACGGCGAACTGCATACGATTGGAGACCGCGCCAGGCTGCTGAAGGACGAGATCGCCTCGAACATCTCCGCAGACATGAACCACAGCCTTTATGTCATCTCCATGGTGTCGGCCCTGCTGCTGCCGCCAAGCCTGATCTTTGGCCTGTTCGGCACCAATGTTGGCGGGCTGCCGTTTCTCAACCATGAATATGGGTTCTGGGCAGTGACAGCGCTTGGCCTCGTTTCATCAGCCGCAGTCTTCATGATGCTGCGCCGCCGCTGGTGAGCCGGATTCCAGCTAGCAATTCGACGAAACGGGAAACGATAGAGGATATCGGCATGGATGACGCGAAACAAATACACAATGTGGCCTGCCACTGTGGCGCGGTGAAGTTCCGGGTGCGGCTGCTCGACGAACTCAACACTGCGCGCCGCTGCTCCTGTTCATTCTGCCGCATGCGCGGTGCCGTTGTGGTCTCCGCCCGCCTCTCAGAAATGGAATTTGTCCAGGGCGAGGAAAATCTCGCGCTCTATCAGTTCCACACCGGCACCGCGAAACACTATTTCTGCAAGACCTGCGGCATCTACACCCATCACCAGCGCCGCTCGGACCCTGGGCTCTATGGCATCAATGCCGCTTGCATCGAAGGCGTCAGCCCCTTTGACTTTGCTGAAGTGCCGGTGATGGATGGTGTCTCCCACCCATCGGACACGGGTTTGGCGCCAAGGGTGATGGGCACGCTCCGCTTCCAGCCATCGCCTTGAGCGTCGCCCCCGGCTGTAATGCCGCTGTCACACCCCGCCGTCATATTCGCGGCGCAATAGTCAGCCTTGGAGGCATGAATGCGGATTGTGGTGATCGGCACAGGCTATGTCGGCTTGGTGAGCGGTGCCTGTCTTGCGGATTTTGGCCATGAGGTGGTCTGTGTTGACCAATCCTCCGCCAAGATCGCAGAATTGTCGCGCGGCCAGATCCCCATCCATGAGCCTGGCCTTGAGGGGCTCGTTGCAAGGAACCTCGGCCGGAACTTGAATTTCTCGACAGATGCGCCTGCAAATGTGGCTGGCGCGGATCTGGTGATCCTGGCCGTCGGCACGCCATCATCGGAAGATGGCAAGGCCGAGCTCGGCCACCTGTTCCAGGCGGTGGAAGAGGTGGTGCCTCACCTGCGCGGTGGCGCCACGCTGGTTGTGAAATCAACAGTACCGGTTGGCACCGCGCGGCGCATCCGCCAGCGCGCCGCGCAACTGCCATGCCCGCCTCGCTTCGTGCTGGTGTCAAACCCTGAATTTTTGCGTGAAGGCAGCGCCATCCGCGATTTCAATGAGCCGGACCGAATCGTCATCGGCCATGGCGAAGGGGAATCGCCCGCCACCATCCGCGCCATTTATGCGCAGTTGCTGGCGCGCGGCGTGCCGCTGGTTGAGATGTCCAATGAAGCGGCGGAACTCTGCAAATATGCCTCCAACACCTTCCTCGCCTTGCGCGTGGCCTATGTGAATGAAATGGCGGATTTTTGTGAAGCCGTGGGCGTGGATATCGCCTCGGTGGTGCAGGGCATGGCGCTGGACCGCCGCATCGGCCACCATTATTTCCAGCCAGGCCCAGGCTTTGGCGGCTCGTGCTTCTCCAAGGATATCTCAGCCCTTCTCTACACGGCCCATGAGGCAGGACTGGACTTGCGCATCGGCAGCGCGGTGAAGCAAGCCAACAGTTTGCGCAAGCAGGGCTTGGCAAAGCGGGTGGCGCGCGCTGCGGGCGGCACGCTCAAGGGAAAATCCATCGCCGTACTCGGCCTGGCCTTCAAGGCCAACACCGATGACATGCGTGATTCCGCCGCGTTGAATCTGATTGCGGATTTGCGCTCACGCGGCGTCACTGTTCGCACCTATGATCCGGCAGCAAGGCCGCCGGCATTGGCGGGTGTGACCGGCTGTTCCAGCCTGGCTGAAGCCATCACCGGAACGGATGCGGCCGTCATCATGACGGAATGGGATGAGTTCCGCAGCATGGATCTCGCTGCGGTGGCAAAGCTGATGCGCAAGCCTGTCGTTGTCGATTTCCGCAACCTCTTCCCGCTCTCCAAAGCCAAGGCGGCGGGCATCACTTACCATAGCCTGGGCCGCGCCACCGTGCGGCACCAGCCGGAGGGCCAGACTGCGCTGCCTCAAGGTGAAAGCCTGCCCTTGCCAGTGCCTGCATGAAGCCCCAGCAAGTTCCCGGAAGCAATCGCCACATGCGCATCCTCATCGTCACCGATGCATGGTACCCGCAGGTGAATGGCGTGGTGCGCACTTTGAATGCGGTCGCGGCCGAACTGAAGCTCATGGGCCACGAAGTCATCTGGATCACGCCTGAAGGGCGGCCCGGCTTCCGCTTCCCGCTGTACCGCGAAATCACCATCGTGAAGACGGGCGCGCGCGCCATCGGCCGGGAAATCGACGCAATCAAGCCTGATTGCATCCACATCGCCACCGAAGGCTCGCTGGGCTGGGCGGCGCGGCGGGCCTGCTTGCGCCGCAAGCTGCCTTTCACCACATCCTTTCACACCATGTTTGCCGAGTATGCGCAGTCGCGCCTGCCGGTGCCCGGCGTGGCTGAATTGGGGTGGAGAATATTGCGGCATTTCCACAAGCCGGCCCGCGCCGTGATGACGCCGACAGCCTCAATCTCCGCCCAGTTGGAAAGCCGGAAATTCCGCAACGTCAAAACCTGGTCACGCGGTGTCAACCGCGGCCTCTTCAAGCCGCATCCGCCACGTGAGCTGATCTGGAAGCGGCCCATTCTGCTTTATGCCGGCAGGCTGGCCATCGAAAAGGGCATTGCGGATTTCCTCGAACTCGGCACGGCGGGCACCAAGGTCTTGGTGGGCGATGGCCCGCAAAAGGCCGAGCTGATGGCCAAATATCCGAATGCGGTTTTCCTGGGCTATCGCCATGATGCGGAGCTGGCCAGCATCGTCGCCGGTGCCGACGTTCTGGTTTTTCCCAGCCGCACCGACACCTTCGGCCTGGTGATGCTGGAAGCCATGGCCTGCGGCACGCCCGTTGCGGCCTTCAATGTGCCCAGCCCCGTGGATGTGGTGGTGGAAGGCGAAACCGGCGCGCTGGACGCCAATCTCGACAGCGCGGTGCTGCGCGCCTTGCAGCTGGACCGCGCGCGCGTCGAACAGGGCTCGCAGCGCTTCTCCTGGAAGAGAACGGCCGAAATGTTCCTCGGCTGGCTTTCCCCCATCAATCAGGGCACCGCCTCACGTTAGAGCGGCCCGTTCAGCCTGCCTGAGACACCTCACAACCGCCCAATAAAAAAGGCGGCCCGCACAAGGCGGGCCGCCAACTCTCTATGCAGGGGTCTTCTTAGAAACGGAAGATCGTCACGAGGTCAGCCACGTAGGACTGGTCGGCAACGCCGCCAACCTGATACTGGCCTTCCACGCCGAGGGTGAGCTGCTTGACCGGGTTGTAGTAGAGGCCGGCTTCATACAGCGAGGCGCCTTGCAGCTTGTCGTTGGCATCGGTGCCGAAGTCATGCACGAAGCCAAGTTCGAACTGGGCCTGGTCGGCGATCTTGGCGATCGCATAGGCGCTCAGACCCGTATAGGCGATGTTCTTCTGGTAAGCGCCACCGTTGCCGGTGCCCAGCGCTGCGCCGAAGGAGACCATGTCCATCTTCATGCCAACGCCAGCGCTGACGTTCCAGGCAGCATTGCCGGTGGGGTGGCCCCAGTAGCCGCCCGAGAGGTCGGCGCTGAACATGTCACCCTTGTAGCTGGCCTTGCCGGAAACGCCGAAGGCGCTGGCATTGGTCGCAGCATCATTGCCAGCGTCCTCAAGAGCCACGGCGAGGCCGAGCGGGCCATCATTGTAGGCCAGGGCGATCTGGGCCGGAGCAGCGTTGCTAGAGTCAGACAGCGGGGCCTTGACCGGCGTGTTGCTGATCGCACCCCAGCCGTCGGTGTAGTAGCAGCTGCACTGGGCGTCGAAGCTGTAGGCGCTCTTGGCCAGGGTGCCCTTCTGCACCGAGTTGCCAATGCCGCCGCTCAGCGTCAGGTTCGGCGTCATCTTCCACCAGCCGAAATAGCCGTCGGTCTGAACAACCGGGTTGCCCGAGTTGTAGTTGCCGTTGAGTTCGGTGTAGGGGCTGGCGATCGAGGTGTTGGCGGTGGTGCGCAGTTCAATGGTGGCGCCCACTTCGCCAACGGCGGTGTCGGTCTTGCCCGAAACCTTCAGCTTGGCGCGCGCTTCAATGTCATTGGTGTACTGGCTGCCGGCCTTGGCGGAAGAGTCATAGGCCGAAACCACAGCGCCGCGCACATAGCCAGACCAGGAAATCGAGGTGGTCGGGGCAGCCGGGGCATCAGCCGTCGGCATGATCGAGATGATGTGCTCATCGCCTTCCTTCGAGAAGGAAATCATCGAATAGCCGGCCGGAACCGAAGGCGTGGCTTCGAGAGTGGCAACGCGGGCATTCAGCGTTTCGATTTGGGCCTTGAGGTCAGCCAGGTTGTCAGCGTGGGCGCTGGCCGAAGCCGCAACCACGGCCGCCGTGGCCAAAAGTGAAAGTGTAAACCCCTTC
The DNA here is from genome assembly GCA_028868695.1 of Alphaproteobacteria bacterium. Classification (GTDB taxonomy): domain Bacteria; phylum Pseudomonadota; class Alphaproteobacteria; order Rhizobiales; family Aestuariivirgaceae; genus Aestuariivirga. Next base: position 71,205 of record JAGWTZ010000010.1, read on the forward strand.
ATACTAATCTCCTGATTATTCTGTTCGTGTCGCCCCGATCCCCCCGGAGAGTGGAACGGAAGTGCCCCTTGTGTTGGGGCTGTGGAGCTTTTTCCTGAAGCATTTGTCACAATCAAACCAAAACCCCCCATGACGGAAACATGACGGATGGGCTGTGGCGCAGATGCCACAACGCATTGTGGCGCAGCGTTTTTCGTGGAATTTTTCCAGCCTCAAAAATCCAATTTCATCAAATCGTCATACAGTCGTCATCAAGACGCTAAGAAAGCGCGGCAGCGGAAATGTTTTGCCAGCACGCGCCCAGCAGTGGCGCTCCTACGACACCAGATTCTCATTCCCGTGATTCCCTTCTGCGCCATCATCCATACGCTGCGCTCACTACCGCAACCTGACTGATGGCTCCGGCTGTGGCTGCCACCCTGTCACACGCGCGTAACCTGCCTTCGGCATTGCAGCCATCGTCAATCGCAAGGAGAGAATTGATGATGATGTCCCGCCGCGCCTTCGCGCTCACCGTTGCTGCCTGTGTGGCCTTTGCCGCTCCGGCCTTTGCTGATGAGCCGCCGCCCTTTGTCACCGACAAGGATGTGAACCTGCTGCTGATCCTGCCGCCGCCGCCCGCCAAGGACAGCGAGCAGACCAAGAAGGAGCTAGCTGATTTCCACGCCTTCGAAGGCACCCGTGACAAGGCCCGCGCCGACAAGGCCGTGGCTGATGATGATGAAACCATCACCCGCTTCCTCGCTGGCATGGACATGAATATTGACCTCGCCAAACTGCCCGCCACCAAGGCGCTGTTTGACCGCATCAATTCCACCGAAGGCGCCGTGGTTGATCCGGCCAAGGAAAAGTTTGCCCGCCTGCGCCCCTATCTGGCTGACGAAACCATCAAGCCGCTGCTGAAGCCCAAGAAGTCTGGCGCCTATCCTTCTGGCCACACCACTGTTGGCGTCTTGTTTGCAGTCACCCTGTCGCAGATCGCCCCGGAAAAGAGCGCCGAGTTCTTCGCCCGCGCCGATGACTTTGCCTACAGCCGCTATGTGGCCGGCATGCATTATTTGTCGGACTTCCCGCCCTCCAAGATGGCCGGTGCCGCCATCAGCGCCGAGCTGCTGAAGAACGCCGACTATCTCAAGGCCGTCGAAGCCGCCAAGCCGGAGCTGCGCGCGGCGCTTGGCCTCAAGTAATTGAAACCATTGCTGCGGCCGCCTGAATGCGCGGTGGCCGCAGCATCTTTCCCGCCGTCACATTCCGTAAACAAAATCTTAAAATTCACGTTATCCGCGATCCCTAGGCTTCTCCCCGCGGGGCAAGTCATCCCGCTGCAAACGGAGAATTCTCATGCGCTTTTTGAAGCTGTCCATCGCCGGCGCCGCGATGATGATTGCCGCAACTGCGGCCAACGCCGCCGACAAGATCAAGTTTGATTTCTGGTATGGCAACACCGGCGCCATCGGCGACGTAATCGCCGGCCAGTGCAAGAAGTTCAACGAGTCGCAGGACAAGTATGAAGTGAACTGCGCCGGCCAGGGCGGCTATGACAAGGCCGAGCAAAATGTGATCTCGGCCTACCGCGCCAAGCAACAGCCGGTTCTCACCCAGCTTTATGATGCAGGCACCGTGAACTTCATGCTCTCCGGCGCCGTGGTTCCTGCCGTGAAATTCGCCAAGGACAACAACATCAACATCGACTGGGCCGATTATTATCCCGCCATCTCGAATTTCTTCGCCACTTCAAAGGGCGAACTGTGGTCCTTCCCCTACAACAACTCCACCGCGCTGATGTATTACAACAAGGACGCCCTGGCCAAGATCGGCAAGCAGGCCCCGCCCGCCAACCTCGAGGAACTCACCGATGACCTCAAGGCCATGAAGGCCGCGGGCTATGACTGCGCCTATGCGCTGGACTTCGATCCCTGGGTGAACCTGGAGCAGTTCTCCTACATCTCCAACATCCCTCTCGCCACCAAGAACAACGGCTATGACGGCCTTGATGCTGAACTGGTGTTCAACAAGGGCAAAGCCGTGGATTTTGCCAAGCTGGCCAAGAGCTGGCTGGACAACGGCTATGCCAAGATCCAAACGGCGCAGACCGGCAAGGACAAAGTCAAGGCCTTTGCCGATGGCTCCTGCCAGTTCATGTATACCTCGGTGGGTGATCATGCCACTGTCACCAACACCCATGCAGACTCGGTGCATTGGGGCGTGGCCCCGCTGCCGGTGTTCAAGGATTCGGGCCGCGTGAATTCCGCCATTGGCGGCGCGTCGGTCTGGGTGATGGCGGGCAAATCGCCGGAGGAATATGCCGGTGCTGCCGAATTCATCAAATACATCACGGCCTATGAAACCGGCGTGAAGTACATCGCCGCGAACACTGGCTACATCCCGGTCACCAAGTCCGGCTTCAAGAAGCTGAGCGA
>JAGWTZ010000096.1 GCA_028868695.1 Alphaproteobacteria bacterium
GAAAGTGGCTTCACGTTTGAAGCGAAGCTCGACAAGCCCGCCACCATCCAGGTTCTCGATGGCGCGAAGGAAGTCGCCAGCTTCCCCATCAGCCTGGTTGTGGATGCCCCGCCCAAGATCGCCTTTTCGGGCGAGCCCGCAGCCAAGGAGGGCGGCCAGCTTGCCGTGAAATGGAACGCCGCGGATGACTATGGCGTCAAGTCCGTCACGGCTGAAATCGGCTTGTCGGATACGCAGGAGGATGGCCTGGGCTTCGCCTCCAATGGCGTGTTCCTCTATGACCCGCCCAATTTCAAGATCGCCCTGCAAAAGCCTGGCGCCAAACAGATGGAGCAAACCTCCACCGCGGATCTGGCCGGCCATGCCTGGGCGGGGCTCTATGTGGAGATGACACTCACCGCAGAAGATGGCGCCGGCCACAAGACAACCACCGCGCCCAAGCGCTTCAAGCTGCCGGAGCGTGATTTCATCAAGCCGCTGGCCCAGGCTTTTGCGGAACAGCGCAAGAAGGCCATCCTCGCGCCGGAAGATGCCGCCGATGCCTCGACCATGCTTGGCGCCATGCTGCTCTATCCTGTGGACATTGCTGACAACAGCGGCCTGATTCTCAATCTCGCTTCGGTCAAAGCCCGCATGGCCAACGCCAGCGCGCCGGAGGATGTCGTCTCCGTCGTCACTGATCTTTGGCCATTGATCATCGCCATTGATGAGGGCAGTCTTGCCGATGCCAAGGCCGAGCTGAAGAACCTGGCCGAGCAATTGAAGCAGGCGCTGCGCGATGGCGCGCCACAGGAAAAGATCGACGAGCTCACCAAGCGCATGCGCGAGGCCATGAACAAGCTCATGGACCAGATGCAGAAGGAGGCCAAGAAGCGCATGGCCGATGGTGCCCGCCCGCGCAACGGCAAGCCCGTCTCCCCCGATGACCTCAAGAAGATGCTCGATTCGATTGAGCAGCTGAACCGCGAAGGCTCCAAGGAATCAGCCGAGCAAATGCTCTCGGAGCTGGACCAGCTGTTGCAGAACCTGCAGCCCGGCCAAGGCGCGCAAGCCAACAATGGCAGCCCCGGCGCGCAGGAGCAGATGGACGCCCTTTCCGGCATGATGGGCAAACAGCGCAAGCTGATGGATGATACCCAGCGCATGGGCCAGGATGGCAAGGACGGCCAGGGCCAGGGCCTTGCTGGCAAGCAGGGCGATTTGAAGGATCAGCTCGGCAAGCTGGGCCAAGGCCTCTCAGGAGACGAAGGTGGCGACAGCCTCGGCAAGGCCGGCAAGAACATGGGTGCTGCCGAGGACGCGTTGCGCAAGGGCGACCAGGGCGAAGCTCTGCGCCAGCAAAATGAGGCGATGCGGAACCTGAAGGAAGGCATGGGCAAGCTGGGCGACAAGCTGAGCAAGGAAGGCCAGCAGGGCACCGGTGGCGCCAAGGGCAATGCCGATGACGACCCGCTGGGCCGCCCCCGCGCCACCCATGGCGGTGCCAACACCAAGAGCAATCTTGTCCCTTCGGAATTGGCCATGCGGCGGGCGCGCGAGATACTCGAAGAGTTGCGGGCCCGGGCCAACCAGCAGGGCCTCAGCGACGACACCAAGGCCTATATCGGCCGGCTGTTGAAGAACCTCTACTGAGGGCTCAGCTCACCACATGCCCGACAAAGGGCAGTTCGCGGAACTGGTGCGCCATGTCCATGCCATAGCCGACAACGAACAGGTCGGGGCAGTCAAAGCCGCAGAAATCCGCCTTGATTGAGGCGGCAAGGTGGCCCGGCTTGAACAGCAGCACGGCCGAGCGCACCGAACGCGCGCCGCGCGCCGCCAGAAGGTCCTTGGCGAAGGCGAGGGTGCGGCCTGATTCCAGAATGTCGTCAACCAGCAGCACGTCCCGGTCCTTGACCGCGGATTCAATGTCACGCAGCACTTCCACCTTGCCGGAGGATGTGGTGGCCGCACGGTAGGAGGCGAGGATCATGAAATCCACCTCCGGCGAGAGACCGGCGTGGTGCATGGCGCGGATCAGGTCTGCCGCAAACATGAAGCTGCCTTTCAGCACCGGAACCACCAGAAGCTTCTGCGGTTTGGTGGCAGCGATTTCAACGGCAAGGCTGGCCATGCGCGCGGCAATCTGGTCTTCGGAAAACAGGACATCAATGCGATGTCCATCAATGGTGATCGAGCTCATGGATTAGCGTTTGAGCCGATTTCATCCAGATGTGCAAAGCGAATCTGCAGGTTTTTCGCAAGTTCCGGGGGTGCGGCAATCCGCGTCGTGAAGGCGGTGGTTTCGCCGGGGCGCAGGGGCCGCGAGGCTGTGTCCAGCGTCCAGGAATAGAGCTCCTTGCCTGCCTCATCGGAAAGGGCAAAGCGCAGCCAGGGAATCTTGCGCACCTCATTGGTGGGGTTGCTGACCTCGCCCTTGACCATCAGCACATGCGCGCCATCAACGAGGCGGTTCTGCTGTTCGATGCGCCGGATGTCGAGCCCGTAGACATTTACCTGATAGCCCAGCCTCTCATAGGCCTTGATCGTGTAGGGCGCGGCACTGACAACCGTCTCCGGCACCCAGGCGGCCACCAGAAAAGGAATGACGGCACAAAAGCCGAAGGAGGCCCAGCCCGCGAGCCTGCGGGCGCGCAGCCTACGGCGGTTGACGAATTCCAGCTTGGCCTGCTGTGCTGCTTCCACCAGCCGCTGCACATCGAGCTGCGGCTCATCCTCATGCTCGACAACTTTGGGCAGGTTTCGCACCGGAACGTCCTCCACCTCGATCATCGGCAGCTCTTTCCAGCGGTGACCGCAATGGCGGCACGACACGAAGACGGGGCCATCGCTCGGCGCGGCGCCAATGTCATATCGGGTGGTGCAAGACGGGCAGGAAACGATCATGGTGGCGGGCAGGCCTTGATTCGGACATGGGTCCCGGTTTGAATCGGGCGTTCGGATGGAAGGCTAACGCCAAACAGGGTTAATGCGTGGTTAAGGGCGCCGGAATTGCAGCGAGGGTTTGGTGATCGAGCTTGAGGCAGTGGCCCTGCGCTACCGGGAAGGCCCCGAGGTCTTGAAGGATTTGACCTTCAGGATGCGGCGCGGGGAACTGCGTTTCCTCACTGGCCCTTCCGGTGCCGGCAAATCCACCTTTTTGCGGCTGCTGTTCTTTGCACTGAAGCCCACCCGCGGCCGCGCCGCCGTTCTTGGGCGCGATGTGGCCGGCGTTTCAGCGCGCGAGCTGCCGTTGCTGCGCCGCAAATTGGGCGTGGTGTTCCAGGATTTTCATTTGCTTGATCATCTTTCGGTTTTTGAGAATGTCGCCTTGCCCCTGCGCGCCATGGGCCAGGCGCGCGAAGACTATAACCGGGATGTGCTGGACCTTCTGGATTGGGTGGGCCTCAAGGGCCGCGCGGGAGATTTGCCCGACACGCTATCTGGCGGTGAAAAGCAGCGCGCCGCCATTGCCCGCGCCGTTGTGGCGAGGCCGGAGCTTATTCTCGCGGATGAGCCAACAGGCAATGTTGACCCGGCCATGGCCAAGCGCCTGCTTCACCTGTTTCTTGAGTTGAACCGTCTGGGCACCACGGTGTTTCTTGCCACCCATGATGAAGCATTGATCGCCCAGGCCGGTGGCAAGGCTGTGCATCTCGAACACGGCGCATTGAGGGAGTTGTGATGGAAGACACTCCATCCAAGCCGTCACCCATTTTTCCGGAAGGCAAGGCGCCCTTACGCGCCCTGACAGTCACCATGGCTGTGATGTGCTATTTGGCCTGCCTCGCCATTGGCGCACTGGTGCTGGTAAACCGCGCATCGGAGGCCTGGACGCAGGGTCTGTCGCGCGAAGTGACAGTGCAGCTCCGCGAGATTTCCGGCGAAGACATGGACAAGGCAATTGCCCGCGCGCTGGCGGTGTTGAAGGCGGCGCCCGGTGTGGTGGAGGCGGCAGCGCTCGACAGGCAGGAGGGTGTCCGGTTGCTGGAGCCTTGGCTGGGCAAGGGCGCGTTGGATGACCTGCCTGTGCCGCGGCTGATCCGCGTGACTGTCGACCAGCAGCATCCGCCAGACTACCCCGCCTTGGAGGCGTCGCTTCAATCAAACGTGAAGGGTGCAAGCCTTGATACCCACCAGCGCTGGCAGACCGAGCTTTCGCGCCTCGGCAACGCCCTGAGCTTGCTGGCCAGCTTTGTGCTGGCGCTAATCACCTTGGCCAGCATCATGCTGGTGGTGTTTGCGGCGCGCAGCGTACTCGAGGCAAACCGCGCCGTTGTTGAGGTTCTGGAACTGATTGGCGCCGAGGACAAATTCATT
>JAGWTZ010000011.1 GCA_028868695.1 Alphaproteobacteria bacterium
AACTTGCTCAGATCCACATTGCGCGCCAGGGCGCCGATGTGCTGGGTGACATAGGCTTCGTTGATGGTGATGGTTTCGCCGCTGCGGTCTGTGGCGGTGAAGCTCACTTCATCCAGCACGCGCTCCATGATGGTTTGCAGGCGGCGGGCACCGATGTTTTCAACCGAGGCGTTGATTTCCGCCGCCAGCCGGGCGATGGCGGCAACGCCGTCTTCGGTGAACTCCACGGTCACGCCCTCGGTTTCCATCAGCGCCTTGTATTGCTTGGTGAGGGCGGTTTCGGGCTCGGTGAGGATGCGGCGGAATTCTTCCTGGCCCAATGCCTTCAGCTCCACGCGGATGGGCAGGCGGCCCTGCAGCTCGGGGAGCAGGTCTGACGGCTTGGCGACGTGGAAAGCGCCGGAGGCGATGAACAGGATGTGATCGGTTTTCACCGGGCCATGCTTGGTGGAAACCGTGGTGCCTTCAATGAGCGGCAAGAGATCGCGCTGCACGCCCTCGCGGCTGACATCGGCGCCGCCGCGGCCCTCGCGCGAGGCGATCTTGTCCACCTCATCAAGGAAGACGATGCCGTTGTTTTCCACCGCGTCGATGGCTTCGGCAATGATCTTTTCCTGATCAAGCAGCTTTTCGCCCTCTTCATTGAGGAAGATCTTTTGCGCCTGCTCGACGCTGACCTTGCGCGGCTTGGTGCGGCCGCCGAAAGCCTTGCCCATCATCTCGGAAAGGTTGATTACCGAGGCTGAACCACCGGGCATGCCGGGAATGTCAAAACTTGGCACGCCGCCGGTGTCGGCCACCTGGATTTCAATCTCCTTGGTGGCAAGCTCGCCGCTGCGCAGCTTCTTGCGGAAGGTTTCCTGGGTGGATTCGGAAGCGTTCTTGCCGACGAGGGCCTCCACCACGCGGGATTCGGCGTTGAGCTCGGCCTGGGCCTCCACCTCCTTGCGGCGGGCGGCCTTGATGAGGCCGATGCCGGCCTCCAGCAGGTCACGCACGATCTGGTCAACGTCGCGGCCGACATAGCCGACCTCGGTGAATTTGGTGGCCTCAACCTTGATGAAGGGCGCGTTGGCAAGCTTGGCCAGCCGGCGGGCGATTTCGGTTTTGCCGACGCCGGTGGGGCCGATCATCAGGATGTTCTTCGGCACCACGTCTTCGCGCATCTGGCCTTTCAGCTGCTGGCGGCGCCAGCGGTTGCGCAGCGCGATGGCCACGGCGCGCTTGGCCTCATGCTGGCCGATGATGAAGCGGTCAAGCTCCGAGACGATTTCGCGGGGGGAGAAGTTGGTCATGCTCACTCAATCACGATACGGGGGGAACGAGGATTTGAAGCTGTGGCGGCGCTGTGGCGAGAAGGGCGCGGCGCAACGGCTTCCAGAAGACTGACAGCAGCAGCACAATGGCGCCGACCGCCAGCACGGCAAGGCCCGCGCCTTCGGTGCCAAAGGCCTTCTGGCCGAAAAAGGTGGACAGCGCATAGCCGAGATAGGTGAGCGACGAGACCAGAAGGGCCCGCCTGTCCACCAGCAGGGCGACGCCCGCCAGAACCACGAACATGGCGACGATGAGCCCGGCACCCAGCGCCGTCAGGCCTGCCACATTGGTCATGTTCCACACCAGGGGATGGACGATCAAGGGTGCGGCCAAGAGGTGCAGCCAGAAGGCGCGGTCCGACATCTGGGTGCGGCGCGCCCTGTCCTTGCCATCAAAGAACATGGCCAGCGCAAACACGCCAAGCCCCATGGGAAGCGCGATGAGCGAGCCAATGGACTTGAGCAAATCGGGGCTTGCCGCGCCGAGTGCCGCAACGACCAGCCCCGCAACGCTGGCAGCACCGGCCGCCACGGTGATGGGAACATGGAAGCGCCGCCAATGCAGCGCCGCCGCAAGCGCCGCCAGGGCGGCCGCAAGCACGGTTCCCCACGGATTTGGATCGCCAAACCATTGCCCGCCTGCCTGCGCTGGCGCGGCAGTCACATGCAGCACGGCGAAAAACACTGAGCCGACAAAGACCACCAGCAGGATGATCGACGGCAGGGCCAGCCGCATGCGGCGCGTGAAAAGCTCGGCCAGACCCCAGCAGACGGGCGGCAGCAGAAACAGCGCGGCGCTTTTGGCGATGGCGAAGAGCGCGCCCAGAAACAGGCCAAGGCCGATGGCCACGAAAATGTCATTGAACCCGGTGACGAGGCGCAACTGCTCTTCATCGGCATTGACCGCCACGCTGCCCGCCGCCACGAAGCGCACCAGCCGCGCGGCAGTGGCCTCATCCAGCGCGCCAGCCTTCACGGCGGCATCCAGATCGGCATTGCGGATGATGAGGCTGTCGTCGGTGCGGCTCATGCATCAAGGCTTTCAACGGTGAGGTTGTTGTTGGTGTAAACGCAGATTTCGGCGGCAATGGCCATGGCCTTGCGGGCGATGGCTTCGGCGCCCAGTTCCGTATCTGCCAAGGCGCGGGCGGCAGCGAGCGCATAGTTGCCGCCGGAGCCGATGGCGGTGACGCCATGCTCCGGCTCCAGCACATCGCCTGTGCCTGTCAGCACCAGGGTCACGTTTTTGTCGGCCACGATCATCATGGCCTCAAGGCGGCGCAGGTAACGGTCGGTGCGCCAATCCTTGGCCATGTCCACGCAGGCGCGCAAAAGCTGGCCGGGGAATTTCTCCAGCTTGCCTTCCAGGCGCTCAAACAGCGTCATGGCATCGGCGGTGGCGCCGGCAAAACCGGCGATCACCGAGCCATCGCCCAGCGGGCGCACCTTGCGGGCGTTGCCCTTGATCACCGTCTGGCCGAGGCTGACCTGGCCATCCCCGGCGATGACCACCTTGCCGCCCTTGCGGACGCTGAGGATCGTTGTGCCATGCCAAGTGGGGATTTCGCTCATTTTTGTCTCCGTTACGCCCATGTAGGGCAGCATTAGGCAAATTCAAAGGCAAACTGGCGCTTTATTGCTGCATCTGCTAAACGCGGCCCGCTTTAAGGGCTTTAACCATGCGCAAGGCTGACATTTCCCGCAAGACCACGGAAACCTCGGTTTCCGCCTCCGTCAATCTGGACGGCACCGGCACCTACAAGGTGAAGACCGGGGTTGGCTTTTTTGACCACATGATGGAGCAACTGGCGCGGCATTCGCTGATCGACATCAACCTTGAAACCAAGGGCGACCTGCACATCGACGACCACCACACGGTGGAAGATTCCGGCATCGCTTTGGGCCAGGCCGTGGCCAAGGCGCTGGGGGACCGCAAGGGCATCCGCCGCTATGGCTCATGTGATTTGCCGATGGATGAGACGCTGAGCCGCTGCGCGATTGATGTTTCCGGCCGGCCGTTTCTCGTTTTCAAGGTGGCCTTCCCGGCCCCGAAGATCGGCAGCTTCGACACCGAGCTGGTGCGCGAATGGTTCCAGGCCTTTGCGATGAATGCGGGCATCACGCTGCATATCGAGAATGCCTATGGCGCCAATGCGCACCACATTGCCGAGGCCAGTTTCAAGGCGCTGGCGCGGGCCCTGCGCGCCGCCATCGAGATTGACCCGCGGCAGGCGGACCGTGTGCCGTCCACGAAAGGCACGCTGGGCTGACACGTGGGCAAGACTGTCATCATTGATTATGGCTCGGGCAATTTGCACTCGGCCCACAAGGCGTTTGAGCGGGCGGCCCAAGAAGCGCAGCTGAAGGAAACCATTCTGGTTTCTTCAAAGCCTGAAGATGTGGCCAATGCCGACCGCATCGTGCTGCCGGGGGTTGGTGCCTTCAAGGATTGCCGCAATGGGCTTCGCGCCGTGGACGGCATGGAACAGGCGCTGCGCGAGCAGGTGATTGGCCGCGGGCGGCCGTTCCTTGGCATTTGCGTGGGCATGCAGCTGATGGCCACGCGCGGGCTGGAACACGAGACGACAAGCGGCCTTGGCTGGATTGCCGGCGATGTGAAGGCGATTGCGCCTTCTGACCCTGCGCTCAAAATTCCGCACATGGGGTGGAACACCATCCGCCCTGTGGTGCAGCATGCGCTGCTCGACGGCATCCGCACCGGGGAAGATGGCTTGCATGCCTATTTCGTGCATTCCTATCACATGGAGTGCATGCTGGAGGACGATGTTGTGGCCACCACCGATTACGGCGGGCCGGTGACGGCGATTGTCGGCTATGACAACATGGTGGGCACGCAGTTCCACCCCGAAAAGAGCCAGCAACTGGGCCTGACGCTGCTGGCCAACTTCCTGCGGTGGAAGCCGTGAAGGGTCTACCGTTTTCGCCCTTCCCCCACTGGGGGAAGGTGGCCGAAGGCCGGATGAGGGCCAATGCGCAGCATTGGTCTTTGCCGCAACACATGCTGAACCAAAGCCCATCTGCTGCGCAGATGGCCCCCATCCGTCCTTCGGGCACCTTCTCCCAGGGGGAGAAGGGTGGAGTTGGGCAATGATCCTCTTTCCCGCCATTGATCTCAAGGACGGCAAGTGTGTGCGGCTGAAGCTGGGCGACATGGCGCAGGCGACTGTCTACAACGAAGACCCTGCCGCACAGGCGCTGGCCTTTGAGGGCCAGGGCTTCAGCTGGCTGCATGTGGTTGACCTCAACGGCGCGTTCGAAGGCCAATCGGTGAATGGCGCAGCGGTGGAGGCCATCTTGCGCGCCACCAGGAACCCCGTGCAGCTGGGTGGCGGCATTCGCACGATTGAACACATCGAAAGCTGGCTGGCCAAGGGACTGGCGCGGGTGATCTTGGGCACGGTGGCAGTGCGCAACCCGGCGCTGGTGATTGAGGCGTGCAAGAAGTTCCCCGGCAAGGTGGCTGTGGGCATTGACGCCAAGGGCGGCAAGGTGGCGGTTGAAGGCTGGGCCGAGGCTTCTTCACTTGGTGTGATCGAACTGGCGAAGAAGTTCGAAGGCGCTGGCGTGGCGGCGATCATCTACACCGACATTGACCGCGACGGGATTCTCACCGGCATCAACTGGGATAGCACGCTGGCGCTGGCCGATGCTGTCTCCATCCCCGTGATTGCATCCGGCGGGCTCGCTTCGCTTGATGACATCCGGCAACTGGCCAGGGCCAAGAAACTGGAAGGCGCCATCACCGGCCGCGCGCTCTATGACGGGCGCATTGACGCCGGCGAGGCGCTGGCCATCCTGAAGGCGGCGGCATGAGCAAAATTCTGCTGGTCACCGGTGGTTCGCGCGGCATTGGGGCGGCAACTTGCGTGCTGGCGGCCCGGCAGGGCTATGCCGTCGCCGTGAATTATGTGGGCGACAAGGCGCGGGCCGAAGCCGTGGTGTTTGAAATCGCCAAGGCGGGCGGAAAGGCGATTGCCGTGCAGGGCGATGTGTCGAAGCCTGAAGACGTGGCCCGCATGTTTGATGAAACGCAGGCGCAATTTGGCCCTGTGAGCCATGTGGTGAACAGTGCCGGCATCACCGGGAAATCCTCGCGGCTGGTGGATGCGCCGCTTGATGTGATCCGCGAGACGGTGGACATCAACCTGATGGGTGCGATCTATGTTTCGCGCGAGGCGGTGAAGCGCATGTCCACAAGGCTGGGCGGCAAGGGTGGCGTGATCGTGCATCTTTCTTCTGCGGCGGCACTGCTGGGCTCTCCCGGTGAATATGTCTGGTATGCGGCTTCGAAGGGCGGCGTTGAAAGCCTCACCTTCGGGCTGGCCAAGGAGGTGGCGGAAGAAGGCATCCGCGTGAATGCCGTTGTGCCCGGCATGGTCGACACTGAAATTCATGACCGCTCCACCGGCGACGCCGCGCGGGTGGAACGCATCCGGCCTTCCATCCCCATGAAGCGGATTGGCAGGGCGGACGAGATTGCGCGCGCCGTGCTGTTCCTGCTGGGCGATGAGTCAACCTACGTGACCGGCACCACCTTGCGCGTTTCAGGAGGGCGATGATGGGGGCCATCTGCACTCCTGGCCCATGCTTCGAGGCATTGCTAAGCAATGCACCTCAGCATGAGGTAAAATTCAACTCCCTCACCCTGAGGCGCTCCGCGCAGCGGAGCCTCGAAGGGTGCACCACATGCGAGGTCTTTTCATGCTGAAAATGCGGGTGATCCCCTGCCTCGATGTGAAGGACGGGCGCGTGGTGAAGGGGGTGAACTTCGTCAACCTCGTTGATGCGGGCGACCCTGTCGAGGCCGCCAAGGCTTATGACAAGGCGGGGGCGGATGAGCTTTGTTTCCTCGACATCACCGCCACACATGAAAACCGCGGCGTGATGTTTGACGTGGTGCGGCGCACGGCAGAGGCCTGCTTCATGCCGCTGACCGTGGGCGGCGGGGTGCGCACGCTGGAGGATATCCGCCAGCTTCTGCTTTCGGGCGCTGATAAAGTGTCGATCAATTCCGCCGCCGTGGCCAACCGGCAGTTTGTCAAAGAGGCGGCCGAGAAATTCGGCTCGCAATGCATTGTGGTGGCGATTGACGCCAAGGAAGTGGCCCCCGGCAAGTTCGAAATCTTCACCCATGGCGGGCGCAAGGAAACAGGCATCGACGCCGTTGCGTTTGCCCGCGAGGTGGTTTCACTGGGGGCTGGCGAAATCCTGCTCACCTCGATGGACCGCGACGGCACGGGCAAGGGCTTCAACCTGGCGCTCACCCGGGCGGTGGCGGATGCCGTCACCGTTCCGGTGATTGCCTCGGGTGGCGTGGGCACGCTCGATCATCTCGTTAAAGGCATTCGCGAGGGCCACGCCACGGCCGTGCTGGCGGCCTCGATCTTCCACTTCGGCACCTTTACCATCGGGCAGGCCAAGGACCACATGGCCAAGGCGGGCATTCCCATGAGGCTTGCGACATGAGCACGATTGACAAACTGGCAGCCACCATTGCGGCGCGGGCCTCTGCCTCCGGCGAGGTGAGCTATACCGCCAAGCTGCTTTCCGGCGGCATTGAGAAATGCGCCAAGAAATTCGGCGAGGAAGCCTTTGAGCTGGCCATGGCCGCCGTTTCCAAGGACAAGGCGCATACGGCCAATGAGGCCGCGGATGTGATCTATCACCTGCTGGTGCTGCTGCAGGCTTCGGGTGTTCCGCTGGCCGAAGTTGAAAAGGTTCTGGCGGCGCGCGAGGCGCAAAGCGGGCTGGAAGAGAAGGCACGCCGTGGCTGAGCGCCTGCACGACCAGGAAGAGGATTTCGCGCGCGAGGTTTCACCCTTCCAGCGCTTCTCGCGCGAGGAATGGGCGGCCCTGCGCGCCGACACGCCGATGACGCTGACGGCGGAAGACATTGACGACGCGCGCAGCCTCAATGACCGCATCGACGTCAATGAGGTTGAGATGATCTATCTGCCGCTGTCGCGGCTGCTCAACCTGCATGTGCAGGCCAGCCAGAGGCTGTTCAACGCCTCAAACCTGTTCCTGCACCGCACCAACCTGAAGGTGCCCTATGTGATCGGGGTTGCAGGCAGTGTGGCCTCGGGCAAGAGCACCACGGCGCGGATATTGCGGCGGCTGCTGTCGCGCTGGCCGTCAACACCGAAGGTTGACCTTGTGACGACCGATGGCTTCCTGATGCCCAATGCGCGGCTGGAGGCGGAAGGCCTGATGCAGCGCAAGGGCTTCCCCGAATCCTATGACCTGCCCAACCTCTTGCGCTTCATGTCGGCGATCAAGGCGGGCGAGCGCGATGTGGAGGCGCCGCTCTATTCGCACCTCAGCTATGACGTGCTGCAGGGGCAGACGCAGGTGATCGACCAGCCGGACATCCTGATCGTCGAGGGCATCAATGTGCTGCTGACGGGCCGGCCGCCGCGTGACGGGCGCGGCATTCCCAATGTTTCGGACTTCTTTGACTATTCGATCTTCATCGACGCCGAAGAGGCCAGCCTGCGGCGCTGGTATATTGACCGCTTCTTCTCGCTGCGCGACGGCGCCTTCAAGAACCCGCAAAGCTATTTCCACCGCTATGCCTCGCTGAGCGACGATGAGGCATTCCGCATGGCCAACCGCATCTGGGAGACGATCAACCTCGTCAACCTGAAGGAAAACATCCTGCCGACGCGGCCGCGGGCAGACCTTGTGTTGCGCAAGGGCGCGGACCACATGGTGAAGACGGTGTTCCTGCGGAAGATTTGAGATTGCGGCTTCACGTCATTCCCGCTTTCGCGGGCATGACGGTGTTTCAAATCACCAAATGCTCAAACGTTGAACCTGGCCTTCACGCGCTTCACCAGGTCATCGCGCACGGCGCGGTAGGAATCGAGAATCTGCTCACGGCTGCCGGAGGCATGCGAGGGGTCCGGGATATTCCAGTGCTCCACCTCGATGGCCATGGTGCGGGCCATGGAATGGGCGCGCTTTTCGGCCTCGGGCGAGAGGGTGATCAGCAGGTCAAAGGCTGAATCCTCCAAATCCTCGAAGCTGTGCGGGCGGTGGGTTTTGAGGTCAATGCCGATCTCATCCATCACCATGCCGACGAAGGGATCGGGATCGCCCGCCGCGATGCCGCATGAGGCGACATAGACCTTGGCGCCGCAATAGCGGTGCAGGATGGCGGCGGCCATGGGCGAGCGGATGGCGTTCAGCGTGCAGGCAAAAAGAACGGCGCTGGGGTTCTTGATTGTCATGCTCAGGCCGCCCGCTGCATCAAGGCGCAAACCAATGTGAACAGGCGGCGCGCGGTGTCAAAATCCATCTCCGCCTTGCCCTTCAGGCGCTCCAGCAAAATCTCGCTGCCTTCATTGTGAATGCCGCGGCGGGCCATGTCGATGGCCTCGATGGCCTGCGGGTTCGAGCCCTTCACCGCCATGACATAGCTGTCGCAAATCTGGAAATAGTCCTTCACCACATGGCGGAAGGGGGTGAGGGACAGGCCGAAGGAATGCAGGGGCGCGCCCGCCTCATCCGAAAGGGCCAGCACGAGGCGCTGGTCCTGCGAGGTGATGGCCAGCTTGTAGGGGCCGGGCTTGCCATTGCTCAGGCGGAAATCATTGCCTTCGAGCAGGTCATGGATGGCGAGGGCGCGGTCCTGCAACATTTCCGGCGTGGCATTGCGGGAAAAAGTGTCGTCAACGGTGATGGCGGTGAGGCGGCCCGGCTTTCGTGACATGATGCGCCCCTTATACCTGATGATCCGGCACGGCGGCCGCGGCCCAGACGCCGCCAAGATCGGCCAGCGTGGCGTTGATGGCATCCACCTCCAGGCGGATCTGGATGCCGGCGGCGAAATGCAAGGTGATGCGGCCGGCGGGCGCTTCGGCCCCTTCAAAGGTGATGGCCAGCAGCGACAGGATGGCGCCGCCATCGGCACTGCCAAGGCCATGCACCCTGACGGCGCGCACATCATCAAAATGCAGGCCGGCGCGGCGGCGCTGGCGCTGGGCCGCGTCATCCCAGGCGAAGCGGTTGGCGACGAGGGCAAAACGGCGGCGGCGGGCATCAAAGACCAGTTCGGCGCGCTTCATCAGCGCGTCCTGCATCTGGGCAGAGATCACGGAGAGATCAGCCTCGTCTGCCGCCGTCAGTCGCAGCATGAATCAGGCCCCGGCGATGCGCGTCACATCGGCGCCCACGCCGGAGAGCTTGCCTTCAAGGTCTTCAAAGCCACGGTCCAGGTGATAGACACGGTGCAGCATGGTTTCGCCCTCGGCGGCGAGGCCGGCAATGACCAGCGAGACCGAAGCGCGCAGGTCTGTCGCCATCACGTCCGCGCCGGTGAGCTTGGCCACGCCGCGCACTTCGGCCATGTCGCCATGCAGGTGGATGTCGGCGCCCAGGCGGGCCAGTTCCTGCACATGCATGAAGCGGTTTTCGAAGATCGTCTCGCGGATGTGGCTCTTGCCCTTGGCCTTGGTCATCAGGCCCATGAACTGGGCCTGCAGGTCGGTCGGGAAGCCGGGGTAAGGATCGGTCGTCACATCAACGGGCAGGATGTCCGAGCCATTGCGCTTGATGCGCATGCCTTCATTGGTGGTGGTGATGTCGATGCCGGCGCGGCGCAGCGTGAGGATCACATCCTCCAGCGTATCGGGCCTGGCGCCCCGCAGGGTGACGTCTCCGCCAGTCATGCCGGCTACCATGGCATAGGTGCCGGTTTCGATGCGGTCGGCGATTACGGTGTGTTCGGCGCCATGCAGGGACGTGACGCCGGTGATGTGCAGCGTGCGCGTGCCGATGCCTTCAATTTTGGCGCCCATCTTGACGAGGCATTCAGCGACGTCGGTGATTTCGGGCTCGGTGGCGGCGTTTTCGATGATGGTTTCGCCATGGGCCAGAACCGCGGCCATGAGGGCCGCATGGGTGGCGCCAACCGAGACCTTGGCGAAGGAGATGTGCCCGCCCTTCAGGCCCTTCTTGGCCTTGGCGATGACATAGCCCTGGTCAATCACACATTCGGCACCGAGCTTTTCCATGGCCTGCAAATGCATGTCCACCGGCCTGGTGCCGATGGCGCAGCCGCCGGGCAGAGACACCTTGGCCTCGCCCATGCGGGCAATGAGCGGCCCCAGCACCCAGAAGGAGGCGCGCATTTTTGACACGAGATCATAGGGTGCGGTTGTGTCGACAATCGTCTTGGCGGAGATGCGCAAGGTTTCGCCTGCCCCGCCCGCCTGGCCGGCGCGCTTTCCTGCCGTGGTGATATCCACGCCATGGTTCTGCAGGATGCGTTGCAGGCGCAGCGCGTCCACCAGCCGGGGAACATTGTGCAGGGTGACGGTTTCCGGCGTGAGCAGCGGAATGATCATCAGCGGCAAGGCCGCGTTCTTGGCGCCGGAAATGTCGATCACGCCATTCAGCTTGTTGCCGCCACGGATGCGGATACGGTCCATCAAATTCCCCTTCTTGGGCGGCCCCGGACGGGTCGCCAGCCCCATATTTGCTGCGTTTGGCAGGTTACATAGAGCCTAACCCGCCCAAATCAAAGGCGGTTTTTTGCAGGTGGCAAATGGCGGGAATGAGGCAGGGGGGAGGCTTTACACTTCCCTTCTCCCGCGCATAGCGTGGGAGAAGGTGCCCGAAGGGCGGATGAGGGAAAGCAAGAAAAGGCTGGTTGGTATTTTGGCATATCAAAACAAGAATGCCAGCAGTTTTGCCAGAAGGCTGCGCAAGATGGACACCAATGCTGAGCAGCTTCTTTGGTCAGCCTTGCGGGCACGAAGATTGGGCGGCCTGAAATTTGTCAGGCAATTGCCACTTGGGCCATTTATCGCAGATTTCGCTTGCAGGGAGCACCGACTAGTCATCGAAGTGGATGGTGAAACTCATGGAGATGCAGGCGAAGCGGCCTATGACCAGCAACGGACCAATTACTTGAATAGTTTGGGGTGGCGAGTTGTCCGCTGCACCAATCTCGATGTTTACAAAAACCTTGCCGGAGTCTGCGACACAATTCTCGCCGCTCTCACCAGTTGAACCAAGCCCTCATCCGCCCTTCGGGCACCTTCTCCCATGCTTCGCACGGGAGAAGGGAAAGCGGTCAGCCCTTCCTTCGCTTCGCCAGTTCGGCGCGGAAGGGGCTGGCGGGGTATGTGCCCAGCACGCGGAGGTAGGAGGTGAAGAAAGCCAGCTCCTCCAGCGCCAGTTCCAGCGGCCTGTCAGCCGGGTGGCCCTCGACATCGGCATAGAACTGGGTGGCGTTGAACTGGCCTTCAAGCTGATAGCTTTCCAGCTTCGTCATGTTGATGCCGTTGGTGGCAAAGCCGCCCATGGCCTTGTAGAGTGCTGCCGGCACATTGCGCACGCGGAAGACAAAGCTGGTCATCACAGGGCCATTGTGCGGCTTTGCGTCAGCGCGCTTCTTCGAGAGGATCAGGAAGCGCGTGGTGTTGTGCTCCTCATCCTCGATGTTGCGCTCGGCGATCTTGAGGCCATAGGTTTCTGCGGCCAGCCTGGTGGCGATGGCGGCGCGGGTTTTATCGCCCGATTCCGCCAGCTCACGCGCGGCACCTGCGGTATCAGCCGCCACCACGGGCTTGAGCTTGTGTTTCTTGATGGCCTTGCGGCACTGGCCCAGGGCATGCACATGGCTGTGCACTTCCTTCACATCCGACAGCTTGGCGCCGGGCACCAGCAGCAGGTGAAACTCGATGCGCAGGAAATGCTCGCCCACAATCCACAAGCCGCTTTCGGGCATCAGATGGTGCACATCGGCCACGCGGCCCGCCAGGGTGTTCTCAATGGGGATCATGGCCAATGCGGCCTTGCCGGATTTCACCGCCTGGAAAGCCTCCTCGAAGGTGGCGCAGGGCAGCGGCTCATGGTCCGGATAGGTTTGCACGCAGGCGATGTGGGAGTTGGCGCCGGGCTCTCCCTGATAGGCAATCTTGGGCTTGGGCATCACTTCAGGCTTTCAACAGGCGGCGGAGCGCCTCCAATTCCTGTGGCGTATCGACACTTAAGGGTGCCGTGTCAACCTTCACTGCGGCAAGTTTCATGCCGGCATCGAGCGCACGCTGGGCCTCGGGCGCATCCTTGCGCAGGCCGGGCGGCAGGCTGGCGAAATGCTCCAGCGCGGCGCGGCGGAAGGCATAGATGGGGATCTGGCGGAAGGGCGCATTTTCCCCCGGCCCGGCAAAGCCGCGCAGATAGGCCACCTCACGCTCCCCCTCCAGCGGGGCGATGATGCGGCCCGCCTCTCCCGGCGCGGCGCGGCAGGCCAAGGTTGCAATCTCAACCTGCTCATTCATCAGCCCCGCAAGGCAGCGGCGCAGGGAGAGAGCCTCGACCAGCGGAAACTGGCAGGGCAGGCCCATGACATGGTGAAACTGCCTTTGGCCATCGCGCAGGGCAATGGCGGCGGCGGCCTGATCTGCGACACCTGAAAGGCGCTGCGGCACCACCAGGGCATCGCCACCCGCGGCGCGCACCGCCTCGGCCACCAGGCTGTCAGCCGTGGCCACCAGCACCGGGCCCAGATTGGCGGCCACGGCATTGGCCCAGGCGCGCAGGACCAGCGGGCGGCCGTTCACATCCAGCATGGGGCGGCCCGGCAGGCCGGGCGCGGCCATGCGCGCGGTGATCACAATTGCTGTATTTTCAAATTCGATCATGATGTTAGAAGGGCGAGGGGCGATTCGGGCGCGGCAAAATGGCGTGTTGCTATATAGGCATTGAGTGGCACTCAAGAAACTACTAGTTTGCCGGACTTACTTGCCGGCTGCGGCGGCAGAACAATTGCAGGGACTCAGGGATTCATGGACAGTTTTGAATGGAATAAGATTTTCGGCGCGGTGCTGGGCACGGGCCTGTTGGTTTTCGCGCTGAAGCTGGTGGGCGGCGGGCTGTTCACCACCGAGGCGCCGGAAAAGCCGGGCTTTGCCATTGCCACCGCCGAAGCCCAGACGGCTGACGCCGGCACTGCCGCTGCCGCAGGCCCTGCCGCCTCGCTGGGCGCGCTGCTGGCCAAGGCCGACAAGGACAAGGGCGCCGCCACCGCCAAGGCTTGTGCTGCCTGCCATGACTTCACCAAGGGCGGGCCCAACAAGGTTGGCCCCAACCTCTATGACGTGGTGGGCCGTGGCATCGGCACCGCCGCGGGCTTTGGCTATTCCGATGGCTTCAAGGCCATGGCCGGCAAGAACTGGGACTATGACGCCCTGAACGCCTGGCTGAAAAAGCCTTCCGATTACATCAAGGGCACCAAGATGGCTTTCGCCGGCATCGGCAAGGACGAAGACCGCGCCAATGTGCTGGCCTATCTCGCCTCGCTGTCGGACTCGCCGAAGCCGTTCCCGGCGCCCTGATTGCGCAAAATTCATTTGCACCCCACCAACACCGGCTGGCCTTCAGCCGGTGTTTTTTTATGCGCCCATCTCGGTTAGGCTTGGGCGAATCACAGTTGAGGACCCGACCATGGACCGCCGCCGCCTTCTCCAGTTCGCCGGGCTTCTGCCGCTGCTGCGCGGCCTGCCCGCATGGGCTGATGACGCCAAGTTCTCCCATGCCGTTTCGCTGTTTGACGACATCAAATACCCAGCCGGGTTCAAGCAGTTTGACTATGTGAACGCGGCAGCACCGAAGGGCGGCAAGATCCGCCTGCCGGCCTATGGCACCTTTGACAGCCTGAACCCCTACACCATCAATGGCGACCCTGCCGCGGTGGGCGTTCTCGACACGCTGATGGTGCGTTCACTCGATGAGCCCAACACCATGTATGGGCTGATTGCCGAGGCGATTTCCTACCCCGAGGACAAATCCAGCGTGACCTTCCGCCTCAATGCCGCGGCGCGCTTTCATGACGGCAAGCCCATCACGCCTGAAGACGTGATCTTCAGCCTTGACACACTCAAGGCCAACCTCGCCACCCAGGCCGCCTATTACAAGAATGTGGCCAAGGCCGAACAAACGGCTGAGCGCGACGTGACCTTCACCTTCAACGAAAAGAACAACCGCGAGCTGCCGAGCATCCTGGCCGAGCTGCCGGTGCTGCCCAAGCATTGGTGGATGGCGCCGGGTGCCGACGGCAAGCCGCGCGACACCAATGCCGTTTCGATGGAAATTCCGCTGGGCTCGGGCCCCTACAGGATCAAGGACGTGAAGGCGGGGGCCAGCATCGTCATGGAACGGGTGGCCGACTATTGGGCCAAGGACTTGGCACCCAATGTGGGCCAGAACAATTTTGACGAAATCACCTATCTCTATTTCCAGAATGTGCAGGTGGCCTTTGAGGGCTTCAAGGGCGACCAATATGATTATCAATATGAAACCAGCTCCAAGCAGTGGGCCACGGGCTATGACTTCCCGGCGGTGAAGGACGGCAAGGTTGTCAAAGGCCAGGTGACGCTGAAAAAGGTGCAGGGGATGCAGGCCTTTGTGCCCAACATGCGCAAGGCCAAGTTCCAGGACGTGCGGGTGCGCAAGGCGATGAACCTGGCGTTTGACTTCGAATGGTCCAACACCAATTTGTTCTTCGGGCAATACAAGCGCTCGCGTTCTTACTTCAATAATTCGGAACTGGAGGCCACTGGCCTGCCCAGCCCGGAAGAGCTGGCGCTGCTCGATCCGCTGAAGGACAAGCTGCCGCCGGAAGTGTTCACCACCGAATACCAGAACCCGACCAACCCGGACGCCACAGCGCGGCGCAAGAACCTGCGCGAGGCGGCGGGCCTGCTGGCGGAGGCGGGCTGGAAGCCCGCACAGGCGGGCGGCAAATCGGTTCTCAAGAACGCCAAGGGCGAGGCGCTGGAAATTGAATTCCTGCTGGACAGCCCGATCTTCGAGCGCATCACCCTTCCCTACAAGGAGCAGCTGGAGCTTCTGGGCTTTTCCGTCAGTGTACGGACGATTGACGACGCGCAGATGACCAAGCTGAAGGAAACCTTCGACTTCGACGTGATCGTGCACAGCTATGGCCAATCACTCTCGCCGGGCAATGAGCAGCGCTTCTTCTGGGGCAGCGCCGAGGCGGGCAAGAACGGCTCGCAGAACTATGCCGGCATCAAGAACGAGGCGATTGACGCGCTGATCGACAAGCTGATCTTCGCCAAGGACCGCAAGGGCCTGGTGGCGGCCACCCATGCGCTGGACCGGGCGCTGATCTGGAACCACTACATGATTCCGCAATGGTTCGTGCCCTATGAGCGCATCGCCTATTGGGACAGGTTCGGCAAGCCCGAGAAGAACCCGGACTATGACATCGGCATGCCCGGCACCTGGTGGTGGGACGAGGCCAAGGCCAAGAAGATCTCGGGCTGATGGGCGCCTATATCATCAAGCGGCTGCTGCTGATGATCCCCACGCTGCTGGGGGCGCTGGCCATCACCTTCATCATCGCGCAATTCGTGCCCGGCGGGCCGATTGAGCAGCTGATCGCCAAGCTGGAAAGGACCGACCAGACCGACGCCAAGCTGAACGGCGGCACGGAAAACATCGCCACCGCCAACACCGCCAGCACCTACCGGGGCGCCCGCGGCATCGACCCTGACACCATCAAGAAATGGGAAAAGCAGTTCGGCTTCGACAAGCCGGCGCCACAGCGCTTTGCCGAGATGGCGTGGAACTATGCGCGCTTTGATTTCGGCGACAGCTATTTCCAATCCCGCCCGGTCTCGCGGCTAATCCTCGAGAAGCTGCCGGTTTCGATTTCGCTGGGGCTTTGGCTGCTGATCATTTCCTACTCGATTTCAATCCCGCTCGGCATCGCCAAGGCGGTGCGCGAAGGCACGCGCTTTGACATCCTGACCTCGGCGATCGTGAGCTTCGGCTATGCCATTCCGAGCTTCATCTTCGCGATCTTCATGATCATCCTGTTTGCGGGCGGCAGCTATTGGAACTGGTTTCCGCTGCGCGGCCTGACCTCCGACAATTTCAGCAGCCTGAACCTGGGCGGCAAGATCGCCGACTATGCCTGGCACCTGGTGCTGCCGCTCACCGCCATGGGGGTTGGCGGCTTTGCCACCACCACGCTGCTCACCAAGAACTCGTTCCTTGATGAAATCCGCAAGCAATATGTGGTGACGGCGCGGGCCAAGGGCCTTTCCGAGGCCAAGGTGCTTTATGGCCATGTGTTCCGCAACGCAATGATGCTGGTGATCTCGGGCTTTCCCGGGGCCTTCATCGGTGCGTTCTTCACCGGCTCGCTGCTGATCGAGCAGGTGTTCTCGCTCGATGGGCTTGGCTATCTCACCTACAAGTCGGCGGTGAACCGCGACTATGCCGTGGTGTTTGCGGCACTTTGGGTGTTCACGCTGATCGGGCTTCTCGTGGCGCTGCTTTCTGACCTGATCTACACGTGGATTGATCCGCGCATTGACTTTGAATCGCGGGAGATCTGAGCCTTGCGCCTTTCGCCATTGAACCAGAGACGCCTGGTGCTGTTCAAGAAAAACCTGCGCGGCTATTGGTCTTTCTGGATTTTCCTCACGCTGTTTGCGCTGTCGCTGTTCGCGCCGCTGATCGCCAATGACCGGCCGATCGTCGCTTCCTACAAGGGCGAAATCCTGGTGCCGCTGTTCACCGATTATCCCGAAAGCAAGTTCGGCGGCTTTCTGGCCAAGACCAATTTCCGCGACCCGGTGAACATCGACGAGATCAACGCCAATGGCTGGATGATCTGGCCGCCGGTGCGCTATTCCTACAACACGGTGAATGCCGAATTGCCCGCACCCGCGCCATCGCAGCCCGCCTTCCTGATGAGCCGCGAGCAGGCCTGCGCCAAATATCCCCTGCAGGTTCAGGACCCGGCCTGCATGGCGGGCAACATGAACTGGCTGGGCACCGACGACCAGGGCCGCGACGTGATTGCCCGGCTGCTTTACGGCTACCGCATCTCGGTGGCCTTCGGCTTGCTGCTGACCGTGTTTTCCTCGGTGATCGGCATTGCCGCCGGGGCGGTGCAGGGCTATTTCGGCGGCTGGACGGATTTGCTGTTCCAGCGCTTCATCGACATCTGGCAATCGATCCCCGAGCTTTATCTGCTGATCATCCTTTCGGCTTTTATCACACCCAGCTTCTGGCTGCTTTTGGGCATATTGGTGCTGCTGTCCTGGACGCGGCTGGTGCATCTCATCCGCGCCGAGTTCCTCCGGGCGCGGAATTTTGAATATGTGCGGGCGGCGCGCGCGCTTGGCCTTTCCGACGCCAAGATCATGTTCCGGCACCTCTTGCCCAATGCGATGATCTCGGCTGTCACCTTCATGCCCTTCATCATCGCCGGTTCCGTCACCACGCTGACGGCGCTGGATTACCTGGGCTTTGGCCTGCCGCCGGGATCGCCCTCGCTGGGCGAACTTGTGCAGCAGGGCAAGAACAACATCCAGGCGCCCTGGCTGGGGATGAGCATCTTCGCCGTCAGCTCGCTGATGCTGACGCTGCTGATCTTCATGGGCGAGGCGGCGCGCGATGCGCTGGACCCGCGAAAGACCTTCACATGAGCGCGCCGCTTCTTGAGGTGAAAGAGCTGAGCGTGGCCTTTGGCGCCAGCACGGTGGTGGACAAGGTGAGCTTTGCCATCGCCAAGGGCGAGACACTGGCGCTGGTGGGCGAAAGCGGGTCAGGCAAATCGGTTTCGGCGCTGTCGATCCTCAAGCTGCTGCCCTATCCGCCGGCCTCGCACCCTTCAGGGCAAATCCTGTTCAAGGGCCAGGACCTGCTGAAGGCCAATGACGCGGCGCTGAGGCAAGTGCGCGGCCGGGCGATCAGCATGATCTTCCAGGAGCCGATGACCTCGCTCAACCCGCTGCACACGGTGGAAAAGCAGATCGGCGAAGTGTTGCTGCTGCACCAGGGCCTTTCAGGCGAGGCGGCGCGGGCGCGCATTGTCGAGCTTCTCGGCAAGGTGGGCATCCGCGATGCGGCTTCGCGGCTTTCGGATTATCCGCACCAGCTTTCCGGCGGGCAGCGGCAGCGCGTGATGATCGCCATGGCGCTGGCCAATGAGCCGGATCTGTTGATTGCCGACGAGCCGACCACGGCGCTGGACGTGACGGTGCAGGCGCAGATCCTGAAACTGCTGAAAGACCTGCAGGCCGAAATGGGCATGGCGCTGCTGCTGATCACCCATGACCTGGGCATCGTGCGCCATGTGGCAGATTCGGTGTGCGTGATGCAGAAGGGGCACATTGTCGAAAGCGGCCCTGCCAAGGCGGTGTTTGCGGCCCCGCAGCATGACTACACGAAGCTGCTGCTGGCGGCGGAGCCCAAGGGGCACCCGCCCGCGCCGCGGCCTGATGCGGAAGTGATCGTTTCCGCGCGGGATTTGAAGGTGTGGTACCCGGTCAAGCGCGGCTTTTTCAAAGCCACGGTGGGCCATGTCAAAGCCGTGGACGGGCTGGACCTCACCCTGCGCGAAGGCCAGACGCTGGGCATCGTGGGGGAGAGCGGCTCTGGCAAGACCACCACGGGCCTGGCGCTGCTGCGGCTCATTGCATCGAAGGGCGAGATTGCATTCCGCGGCCAGCGCATCGAGCACTTCAACTCCAAGGCGATGCGGCCCTTGCGCAAGGACATGCAGGTGGTGTTCCAGGACCCTTATGGCTCGCTCAGCCCGCGCATGAGCGTGCTGCAGATTGTCGAGGAGGGCTTGGCCATCCAATCACCGCAGCTTTCAGCGGCGGAGCGGCGCGAGCAGGTGGCAAATGCCTTGCGCGAGGTGGGGCTGGAGCCTGCCAACATGGACCGCTACCCGCATGAGTTTTCCGGCGGGCAGCGGCAGCGCATCGCCATTGCCCGGGCCTTGGCGCTGGGGCCGAAATTCATCATGCTGGATGAGCCGACCTCGGCGCTCGACATGTCGGTGCAGGCGCAGGTGGTGGATCTGCTGCGGGCGCTGCAGGAGAAGCACAGGCTGGCCTATCTGTTCATCAGCCATGACCTCAAGGTGGTGCGGGCGCTGGCCAATGAGGTGATTGTGATGCGCAACGGCAAGGTGGAAGAGCGCGGGCCTTCCGAACAGATTTTCAACGCGCCGCAAACCGAATACACCAAGGCTTTGCTGGCCGCCGCCCTGAACCTGAAAGCCCATGAGGGAGTGACCCGGCAATGAGCGCGTTTGTTTTTGTCACCCCCACCTGGCCCACCGCGCCCTGGGTGAGCGCCATGCGCAAGGCGGCGCCGAATATGGATGTGCGCGCCTGGCCTGAGGTGGGCAAGGTGGAGGACATTGCCTACGCCGCCGCCTGGCTGCCGCCGCCCAATGTGTTGAAAAGCTTTCCCCGCCTGAAGGCGATCTTTTCCCTTGGGGCGGGCGTGGATGCCATCTTGAAAGACCCCACCCTGCCGCAGGGCCTGCCCATTGTGCGGGTGAATGATGCCGACCTCACCAACCGGATGAGCGAATACATCGTGCTGCATGTGCTGATGCACCACCGGCAGCAGCGGCGGCTCGATGCCAGCCAGGCCAAGGGCGTGTGGGAAGGTTTTGCCCAGCATGCCGCCGGGGACTTGTGCGTGGGCATCATGGGGTTGGGTGTTCTGGGGCAGGATGCGGCGCGCAAGCTGGCGATGATGGGCTTCAGGGTGCGGGGCTGGAGCCGCTCACCCAAGAACGTGGCTGGTGTTGAAAGCTTCGCGGGCGCGGAAGGTCTCGATGCCTTCCTTGCGGGCACGGACATTCTGGTTTGCCTGCTGCCGGCCACGGCGGAGACTGACGGCATCCTGAACCGCGCGCTGTTTGCAAGGCTTTCGCGCAAGGGGCCGCTGGGCGGGCCGGTGCTGATCAATGCCGGGCGCGGGCGGCAGCAGAATGAAGATGACATTCTCGCCTGCCTTGAGGATGGCACGCTGCTGGCCGCAACGCTTGATGTGTTCAAGACTGAGCCGCTGCCTGCTTCCAGCGGGCTGTGGCGGCACCCGCGCGTCACTCTCACCCCGCATGCGGCGGCGGATTCCGAGCCCGGCACGATCTGTGCCTATGTGGCAGGGCAGATTGCCCGCTTCGAGAAAGGCCTGCCGCTGGAAAACCTTGTGGACCTGAAGCGCGGCTATTGAGGCGCGCCACGCAGCCCGAAGTGACAGCGGGATGACGGCGCATGGTTAACCAATTGTAAAAATCTGCTTTGCGCCCCTCATTTGATGGGTTATCACCCGTTGCAGTCCGTGGCGGAGGGCCATGGGCGCAACTTATTGGGGGTTTTTTCATGTGGAATGATTTCAAGAATTTCGCTTTCAAGGGCAACGCCTTTGATCTCGCCGTCGGTGTGATCATGGGCGGCGCCTTTGGCGCCATCGTCACCTCTGTCGTCAATGACATCCTGATGCCTGTCATCTCGCTGATCACCGGCGGCGTGAGCTTCACCAACCGCTTTGCCGTTCTGGCAGGCAAGACCGATGCGGGCGCCTATGCCGACGCCGCCAAGCAGGCCACGGTTCTGGGCTATGGCTCGCTGATCGACGCCATCATCCATTTCCTGGCGATTGCCGCCTTCCTGTTCATGCTGGTGCGCATCTCGAACTCGATGAAGAAGGCCGAACCGGCCCCGCCGCCTGCCGGCCCGACGCCGACAGAAGCGCTGCTCGCCGAGATCCGCGACAGCCTGAAATCCGGCAAGAAGTAATTCCGGCTTTCAATTCAACAGAGGCCCGGCTGCAAGCAGCCGGGCCTTTTTGTTTGCGCCTCAGGCCAGCAGCAGCTTCACGCCATCAATGACGAACTGCACCGCCAGCGCCGCAAGGATGATGCCGAGCAGTCGGCTGATGACGGCCCGGCCGGTGACACCGAGCAGGGCCGCGATGCGCTCAGCCATCAGGAAAGCGATATAGCAGGCGAACATCACAAGGGCCGCCAAGCCGTAAAGTGCCGAAAGCTTCATCACATCGCCATCGGCGCGGCCAGCGAGAAGGATCATGGCAGTAATGGCGCCGGGGCCTGCCAGAAGCGGGATGGCCAGCGGGAATGCGGCGATGTTCTTGACATGATCCACACTCACGGCCCTTGAAGCCAGATCCTGCTGGCGCTGGCCGCGGCGGTCAAAGACCATTTCAGCGGCGGAAGAAAGCAGAAGCAGGCCGCCCGCAATGCGGAAGGCCGCCAATGAGATGCCGAGCAGCGTGAGCAGCTTGGCGCCGCCAAGGCCCGCGCAGAGCAGAATGAAAAACGCGATGGTGACGCCGCGTCTGGCCACTTCGGCGCGCTGGGCGCGGTTCAAATCATGGGTGAGGCCGAGGAAAAGCGCGCTCATGAAAATGGGATCAGCGATCACCAGCAAGGTGGCCAGGGCGGAAGAGATGTAGTCCTGCATCAAGGGCCTCAATTCTGGCGCGGCGTTGTGCGCTTGCGCTGGCGCATGCCGCCATTTGCTGCAAGCGCGAATGCGCTGCATCATGGTTGTGCAGTATTGCTGAATTTCAGGGCGCAGATGCAAGCGCAAACAGCCGCACACGCATAAAGCGTTGCGCGTGGCGCAACGCCCGCCCCCGTTGACGGCATGGCGATGCTTGAGTCATCATGTCCACAAGGGGAAATTCCTGGTGAAGAAAGCGGGCAGTCTTTCGGCTTGGGAAACGCAACACAACAACGCCGTTCGCCCTGGAACGCGCTTGGAGGGGCCGAAATGGCTGAACATCATCACTTGACCGAGGACGAAAAGGTCCTCCACGGAATGGGCTATGCGCAGGAACTATCCCGGCGCATGGGAACGTTCCAGAACTTCGCGATTTCTTTCTCGATCATCTGCATTCTTTCGGGCGGGCTGGCCTCGTTCCCGATCGCCCTTTCCACGGCTGGCCCGTGGATGGCGACCATTGGCTGGATCATCGGTGGCGTGTTCGCGCTGATCGTTGCCGCGTCGATGGGCCAGATTGCCTCGGCCTATCCGACCGCAGGCGGCCTCTATCACTGGTCTTCAATCCTTGGCGGCAAGTTCTGGGGCTGGCTGACAGCCTGGACCAACCTGCTTGGCCTGCTGTTCGTGATTCCGGCCGTGAACGTCATTCTCTATGGCTTCATCCGTGACCTGTTCTTTGCAGGCATGCTGGGCTGGGACACCTCGACCTGGACGAACACGACGATGTATCTCTGGGTTGGCGGCATCACCATTGCGCAGTGCCTGCTCAACCACTTCGGCATCAAGCTCACCACGCTGCTGACGGATATTTCGGGTTATCTGATCTTCGTGATCTCGATCATCCTCACCGTTCTGCTGTTCATGCATGTGAAGAGCTTTGACCTTGCCAAGGCCTTTGCCTTCGCCAACACCACCGGCGATGCCGGCGGCGGCGTGGCCACGGCTTATGGCCCGATCATGGCCATCCTGATGGGCATGCTCTATCCGCTGTTCACCATCACGGGCTTTGACGCTTCGGCCCACACCTCTGAAGAAACCCATGATGCGCAGGGCACTGTGCACAAGGGCATGATGCAGTCGGTGTTCTGGTCGCTGGTGTTCGGCTTCCTGCTGGCGCTGGGCATGACGATGGCCCTGCCTTCCGTCTATGACGCGCTGGCCGCTGATCCGAAGCAGACCACGCTTTCGGCTGATGCGATGAAGGCGCTGGCCGGCATTGCAGGCGGGCCCGCCCCGGCTGACATGGCCGTTCTGGGCTGGAACTCGTTCTCGGTGCTGTTCAACACGCTGATCATGCCGAGCTTCCTTGGCAAGATCTGCGCCATCGGCATCATCATCTCCAACTTCTTCTGCGCCCTCTCGGCGGTGACTTCCACGTCGCGCATGATCTATGCCTTCGCGCGCGACCGCGGCATCCCCGGCGTGCTGGCCAGCGTGAGCGCTGACCACCGCACCCCGACTGCCGCGATCTGGTTCACGGGTGTTGTGACGTTCCTGCTCGTGGTCATCACCACGCCGCTGAACGCCTTCGCCGCGCTGTCCACCGGCTGCGCCATGTATCTCTACATGTCCTACGGCATGCCGGTTCTGGCTGGCATCTTTGCGGAAGGCAGCACCTGGACAACCTATGGCAAGTTCCGCCTTGGCGGCCTTTCCAAGCTGTTCGGCGCCATCGTGGTGCTCGGCGTGATTGCCATCGTCATCGGCGGCCATGCCTTCGTGCCTTCGGTGGCCGCGGTTGCGGCTGATGCAAATGCCAACCCGCCAGTGGCTGCCTCGGCCTTCGTGCCGGGCCTTTGGTATTACACCGTGGGCTTCTATGCGCTGCTGATCGTCGTCTGGTTCGCCTATGAAAGCCGCCGCTTCCAGGGCCCGCCGATTGGCGATGAGATCAAGAAGCGCCAGGCTGCCATCGCGGCTGCCGAAGCGGCTCTCGAAAGGGGCTGATGGCAAACCGGCTCAACAACAAGGTGGCCCTGATTTCAGGCGGGGCCACCGGCATGGGCGGGGCTTCGTCCCGCCTGTTTGCTGCTGAAGGCGCTGCTGTCGCCATTGTCGACATCAATGCCGAGACGGGCAATGCGCTTGCCGCCGAGATCACCAAATCCGGCGGCAACGCCATTTTCGTCAAGTGTGACGTTTCCAAGGCCTCTGACGTGGAGGCCGCCGTGGCCGCCGTACAGAAGCAGCTGGGCGCCATCACCGTGCTGTTCAATCACGCAGGCACGATCATCATCAAGCCGTTTCTCGAAACCTCGGAGGCGGAGTGGGACAGGCTGACCGACATCAATGTCAAAAGCATGTATCTGATGACGCGGGCCGTGCTGCCGCAGATGATCGCGGCGGGAGGCGGCTCAATCGTGTGCACGTCTTCGATCTCGGCCGTGGCGGCCACGCCCATGGAGGTGGCCTACAACACCACCAAGGGTGCCTGCCACATGTTTGCGCGCGCCATAGCCGTGGAGTTCCGTGACAGGAACATCCGCTGCAACGCCGTGTGCCCCGGCTTTGTGAAGACGCCGCACGGCCTTCGCGAAGTGAAAGAGCTGCAGGCGCATGGGGTGGATGTTTCCGAAGCCGCGCTTGCGGCACAGCAGGGCCGCATTTGCGAGCCGGAGGAAGTGGCCCGCGCGGCGCTTTTCCTGGCCAGCGATGAGGCCAGCTTTGTCAACGGCACGCATCTCTTCGTGGACAACGGCTTCACGGCGATCTGACCTTTCTCAAGCGAAAGTGATGGCGAATTCATCAGGCGGGCCTTGGGCCCGCCTTTTGCTTGTTGACGCGGCGCCAGCCTGCGGACCAAATGGCGGCGTGATTTCAACCCGTTCCATCGCTGGCGCCCTGCCCCTGCTGTTGCTGTTTGTGGCACCGCTTGTGGCCAGCCTTGCATTCATGGGGGAAGATGCGTTGTCCGGGCCGGCCTGGGTGGCGCTGCTGGCGCACCCGCAGCTGGCGGGCGGATTGGCGCTTTCGTTTTTCACGGCCACGGTTTCCAGCCTGCTGGCGCTGGTGCTGGCCCTGCTGATCGCCGCCGCGCATCATGAGCGGGGCGCATTGCCCCGCGGCCTCAGCGCCATGCTGGCCGTGCCGCATCTGGCCTTTGCGCTGGGGCTTGGCTTCCTGATCATGCCCAGCGGGCTTGTGGCGCGGGTGATTGCCGTTCTGTTCACCGGCTGGGCCAGCCCGCCGGAGTGGCGCAGCAGCCATGACCCTTACGGCCTGGCGCTGATTGTGGCGCTGGTGGCCAAGGAGACCGTGTTCCTGGTGTTCACGCTGGCCGGCGCGCTGGCGCGGGCTGATCTGCGCAGCAGCTTTGCCGCGCAAGGCGCTGCGGCGGCGGCACTGGGCCATGGCGGGTTTTCCATCTGGCTGCGGCTGTTCCTGCCGCAGCTTTACCTGCACCTCCGCTGGCCCGTGGTGGTGGTCTTTGTCTATGCCGCCACGGTGGTGGACATGAGCCTGGTGATCGGCCCCACCCAGCCGCCCACCTTCGCCGTTGTGGTGTGGAGCGACATCAACAGCCCGCATGTGGCCGATGCGGCGCGCGGCGGGGCAGGAGCTGTCTTTCTGGCGCTGCTGTGTGGCACGGCGCTGGCCGCCTTTTGGGCGGGCTTGCGGGCCTTGGCGCCGGCCTTGAAGCGCTTTGCCACGCGCGGCCCCTCGGCGCGGGCCTTTCCACGCTGGATTGGCCTTGCCAAATGGGCGGCGCTGCGGCTGTTGTTCCTTGTGGTGATCGTGACACTTGTTCTGCTTTCACTGGCGGCGCTGTGGCCGTTTCCGCAGCTGTGGCCCGACCAGCTTGACACAACCGCCTGGGGCGCGGTGGCGCGGCAGCCGGGGCCACTGCTCACCAGCCTTGGCCTGGCGCTGGGCACAAGCGTGTTGGGCTTGATCGCCCTGGTGCTGTGGCTGGAACTCACACCGCGGCAGGCGGACAGGCTGGTGGTGGCGTTGAGCGTGGCGATGCTGGGCCTGCCTGCGCTGCTGGTGGGGCTTGGGCAATACCGCCTGTTCCTGCGGCTGGGCCTGACGGGAACCGGGCTTGGGCTGTTTCTTGCCCATCTCATGCCGGTGACGGCCTATATGGCGATCATGCTGATTGGCCCCTACCGCGCGGTGGACCCGCGCTGGCATGAGGTTTCCGCAAGCCTTGGCGCGGGGGAAAGGCGGTTCCTCGCGCGCGTGAAATGGCCGCTGCTGCGCGCACCGCTGGCATCAGCCGCGGCGGTGGGCTTTGCGGTGAGCTTTGCCCAATTCATTTCCGCACAATTGGTGGCGGCGGGGCGCTTCTCCACCTTGCCGATGGAGGCCGTCACGCTGGCTTCCGGCGTGAACCGGCCACTCACCGCTGCCTTCGGCCTGTTGCTGATGGCGCCGCCGCTCCTGGTGTTCCTGCTGGCGGGACTTGCCGCGCGGCCACGCTGGAGCGGCGCATGAGCCTGGTTCTTGAGCAAGTGGGCATCACACTGGAAGGCGACGCGCTGATTGCGCCCTTCTCGCTCAGCATTGCGCCGGGCGAGATCGTGACGCTGATGGGGCCGTCAGGCTCGGGCAAATCCTCGCTTTTATCCGGCCTGGCCGGACTGCTTGCCCCGCCGCTGGCCTGGCAGGGACGGGTTCTCCTCAATGGCGAGGACCTGGGCCTTGTTGCCCCCGCGCGGCGGCGGCTGGGGCGGCTGTTCCAGGATGACCTGTTGTTCCCGCATTTGAGCGTGGGCGAAAACCTGCTGTTTGGCATGGCGCGGGGCGGGCGGGCGTTGCGGCTGGCGCGGATGCGCGAAGCGCTTGCAGAAACCGGGCTGGCGGGATTTGAGAACCGGCCGCCGCACACGCTTTCCGGCGGGCAGCGGCAGCGCGTGGCCCTGATGCGCAGCCTGCTGGCCCAGCCCCTGGCCATGCTGCTGGATGAGCCTTTCAACAAGCTGGACGCGGCGCTGCGTTCACAGATCCGCTCAAGCACATTTGATTTGCTGCAGGCGCGGGGCACGCCCAGTCTGCTTGTCACACATGATCTGGCGGATGTGCCGCCCGGGGGCCGCGTGCTGAAGATCGAGAATGGCAAAGTGAAAGATGCTTGACCGCGCGCTGCTGAAACTCACCAAGCCGGCGGTGGACGGCCTGGCGCGGCAGGCGCTGGCGCTGGGCTGGCATGCCGACCAGGTGACGCTGGCCAGCCTTGGCCTTGGGTGCCTTGCCTCGGCTTTCATCATCTTTGGCCATGCAGGCCTGGCGCTGGCGCCACTGCTGCTGAGCCGGCTGGCCGATGGCATGGATGGCGCCATGGCACGCATGGCCGGAAAGCAGACCGACCGCGGCGCCTTTCTCGACATCTCCCTGGATTTTGTTTTCTACGCCTGCGTTCCGCTGGGCTTTGCCGTGGGCAACCCAGCCTCTAACGCCCTGCCCGCGGCGATGATGCTGGCGGCCTTCGTCACCACCGGCACCAGCTTTCTGGCCTATGCCACGCTGGCGGCCAAGCGCGGCGAGACGAGCACCGCCTATCCCTCCAAGGGCATTTACTATCTGGGTGGGCTAACCGAAGGCAGCGAGACCATCGGTGTGTTCTGCCTCATGTGCCTGTGGCCGGGCTGGTTTGGGGCGCTTGCCTATGCCTATGCGGCGCTGTGCGCGCTGACCACGGCGACCCGCATCAAGGCCGGCTGGGACGCCTTCGGGCGTTAACCGCGCATTAGCGAAAAATCCTGCCCGCGCCGAAATTAAGTCTTGAAAATGACATCAGACTCAATCATATGCGCGCTTGTCCAAAGTCGCACGTGCCGCAAGGTCTCCCCAAAGCAACGACGGTGATGGTTTTTTGGTCTTCGTCTGGTGTCCAAAGCCGGGATTTCTGAGAGACAACACTTTCCTTGCCCCAAACGCGATTGGGCCCACCCCGATCAAGAGAAGGCGAAAACAGTCAGTCTGCTGACGTCATGCGTGTTTCCATCGCGCGCTGGTGTCTGCCGAGAGGCTGAGGCTTCACATCTTTTTCCGGGACATACTCCAATGGCCGCCACGCAACGCATCCAAGATTTCCTCCGACGCGAGAAGCCGGAAGGCCCCTGCCTTGTTGTCGATCTCAAGGTGGTGGAAGACAACTACCGCGCCTTTGACCGCGCCATGCCCGACACGCGCATTTTCTATGCCGTGAAGGCCAACCCCGCGCCGGAAATCCTGAAGCTGCTGGCCAACCTGGGCTCGTGCTTCGATGTGGCCTCGGTTGAGGAAATCAAGCTGGCCCTGCAGGCCGGCGCCACGCCCGACCGCATCTCCTTCGGCAACACCATCAAGAAGGCCCGCGACATCGCCACCGCGCATGCGCTTGGCATTTCGCTCTATGCCGTCGATTCCGTCGAAGAAGTTGAAAAGGTGGCTGCCGCGGCACCCGGTGCGCGCGTGTTCTGCCGCATCCTGACCGATGGCGCAGGCGCCGAATGGCCGCTTTCGCGCAAGTTCGGCTGTGACCCGGCGATGGCCGAAGACGTGCTCTTGAAGGCGCATCAGCTGGGCCTGAAGGCCTATGGCATCTCCTTCCATGTGGGCAGCCAGCAGACGCGCCTTGGCGCCTGGGACACCGCACTGGGCGAAGCCAAGGCGGTGTTTGACGCCATGGCCCGCCACGGCATCAACCTGCAGATGGTGAACCTGGGCGGCGGCTTCCCGACCAAGTATCTCAAGGCCGTGCCGGGCACGGGCTCCTATGCCAACGCCATTCATGACGGGCTGGCCAAGCATTTCGGCAATGCGCTGCCGGAAACCATCATTGAGCCCGGCCGCGGCATGGTGGGCAATGCCGGCGTCATCAAGTCTGAGGTGGTGCTGATCTCGAAGAAGCACGCCAATGATGACATCCGCTGGGTTTATCTCGACATCGGCAAGTTCGGCGGCCTCGCCGAAACGATGGATGAAGCCATCCGCTATCCGATCGTGACGGAGAAGGACGGCGACGAGAAGGGCCTGTGCGTGATCGCCGGGCCGACCTGCGACTCGGCTGACGTGCTTTATGAAAAGACGCCTTATCCGCTGCCGCTGACTTTGTCGGTGGGCGATGAGGTGCTGATCGAAGCCTGCGGCGCCTACACGACAACCTACAGCGCCGTGGCCTTCAATGGCTTCCCGCCGCTGAAGGCCTATGTGATCTAAGGCTCTTCCACCACTTTTCCTTTTCACACCCCAACCGCCACCCCGGCCAAGCCGGGGCGGGCGGAGCAATATGGTTTGGAGACATTGTCATGGTCACCATTCGTGCTGAAATCCCGTCTGACTTTGCCGCGCGTGAGGCCTTGCTGAACAAGGCCTTTGGCGTGAAGCGCATGCGCAAGACCTCTGAAAAGCTGCGCAAGGGCCGCCTGCCCGCCCAGGGCCTCGCCTTCTCGGCCATCAACGAAAAAGGCAAGCTGGTTGGCACCGTGCGGCTGTGGAACATCATCGCCGGTTCGGCAGGCCCTGCCCTGTTGCTGGGGCCGCTGGCGGTGGATGAAAAGGCACGCGGCGCGGGCCTTGGCTCCGCATTGATGCGCCATGCGCTGGCCGAGGCCGCAAGGCTTGGCCATGGCGCCGTGCTGCTGGTGGGCGATGCGCCTTATTATGCGCGCTTTGGCTTTGCGGCGGGCGTGACACAGAGCCTGCACCTGCCGGGCCCGGTGGAACGGGCGCGCTTCCTCGGCCTGGAGCTTTCGCCCGGCGCGCTGGATGGCGCCGAGGGCCTTGTGGCGGCTTCCGGGCGGCTGGCAGAGGCGGAGAAGGCGGCGGCCTAGGCCCGCCCCGCGCATCATCCACCCTTCTCCCGGCGGGAGAAGGGTGTTGATCCAGCGGGGGCAAATCCATTCTTCCCCTTGTCACATTTTCCCCTATAACGTCTCACCGAACAAGGAACCGCGTATCCCATGTCCAGCGCTGATATTGCCGAAACCGCCCGCATCCTCTCCGAGGCGCTGCCGTTCCTGCAGCTCTATGATGACCAGGTGGTTGTGGTGAAGTTCGGCGGCCATGCCATGGTGGACGCCAAGCTGGCCCAGCAATTCGCGCGCGACATGGTGATGCTGAAGGTGTGCGGCCTCAACCCGGTGGTGGTGCATGGCGGCGGCCCGCAGATCAACCGCATGCTGGACAAGCTGGACGTGAAGGCCGAATTCCGCGAGGGCCTGCGCGTCACGGACCCCGCCACCATGGAAGTGGTGGAGATGGTGCTTTCCGGCTCGATCAACAAATCCATCGTCGCCTCCATCCAGCAGGCAGGCGGGCGCGCGGTTGGCATTTCCGGCAAGGACGGCAACCTGCTGGTGGCCGAGCGCTTCGTGAAAGAGAAGGTGGACCCGGCCACAGGTGCCGTGACGCGGGTGGATTTCGGCCAGGTGGGCGAGCCTTCGCGCGTCAATGCCGAGATCATCCACACTATCATGAAGAGCGACGCCATTCCGGTGATCGCGCCAGTGGGGGTGGGCCGGGACGGCGAGACCTACAATGTGAACGCCGACACTGCGGCAGGCGCCATTGCCACCGCCCTGCAGGCCAAGCGCCTCCTCATGCTCACCGATGTGGCGGGCGTTCTCGACAAGGCCAAGCAGCTGATCCGCGAATTGCGCATCGCCGATGTGCAAGGGTTGATTGACGATGGCACGATCACCGCCGGCATGATCCCCAAGATCGAGAGCGCGGCTGACGTGGTGAAAAGCGGCGTTGAGGGCGTGATCATTCTCGATGGCCGGGTGCCGCATTCGGTGCTGCTGGAGCTGCTCACCCCGCATGGCGTGGGCACCCGCGTTTCACGCGATGGCGCATGAGCCGCCTTTCACACATCGACACCTGGATCTTTGATCTCGACAACACGCTGTATCCGCCGTCCATCAAGCTGTTTGACCAGATTGCGGCGCGCATGAATGACATGATCATGGCGCGCATGGGGGTTTCGCTGGCCGAGGCGACGCGCCTGCGCCAGGGCTATTTCCGCAAATATGGCACCACGCTGCGCGGGCTGATGATGGAGCATGGCTGGGAGCCCACCGCCTTCCTCGACTATGTGCATGAGATTGACTATGGCCCGGTGGAACATCACCCGGCCCTGGGCGAGGCGATTGCCGCCCTGCCGGGGCGCAAGCTGATCTTCACGGCGGGCACGAGGCCGCATGCGCGCAATGTGCTGGCGCGGCTGGGCTGCGAAAGCGTGTTTGAAGAAATTTTCGACATCACCGACTGCCACTTCATCCCCAAGCCGGACGCACGGCCCTATGAGATCTTCCTCAAGCGGCATGCGGTGAAGCCGGAGACGGCGGCGTTTTTCGAGGACATTCCTGACAACCTCATCGTGCCGCGGGCGCTTGGCATGGTGACAGTTTTGGTGGGGAACGAGGACGCAGCCTTGTTGCCCGCGCATGTGGACTATGTTACGGCGGATTTGGCCGGATTTTTGGACGGAGTTTTGAAATGAAGAATGCACAAGCCATCATCGAGCAAGCCTGGGAAAACCGGGCCAATGTGACGCTGAAAACCAAGGGCGACATCCGCAAGGCGGTTGAATTTGCGCTTGGCCAGCTGGACTCAGGCAAGCTGCGCGTGGCCTCCAAGGAGGGCGGCGAATGGCATGTGCACCAGTGGCTGAAGAAGGCGGTTCTCCTCTCCTTCAGGCTCAATGACATGGAGCTGATCAAGGGCGGGCCGGGAACCTCCAAGTGGTGGGACAAGGTGCCCTCCAAGTTCGAGGGCTGGACCGCCAAGAAATTCCGCGATGCCGGCTTCCGCGCCGTGCCCAATTGCGTGGTGCGCAAATCGGCCTATGTGGCGCCGGGCGCCATCCTGATGCCGTCCTTCGTGAACCTGGGCGCCTATGTGGACACCGGCACGATGGTGGACACCTGGGTGACGGTGGGTTCCTGCGCGCAGATCGGCAAGAACGTGCATCTCTCCGGCGGCGTCGGCATTGGCGGCGTTTTGGAGCCGATGCAGGCGGGCCCCACCATCATTGAAGACAATTGCTTCATCGGCGCGCGCTCGGAAGTGGTCGAGGGCGTGGTGGTGGGCGAAGGCTCGGTCATTTCCATGGGCGTGTTCATCGGCCAATCGACCAAGATCATCGACCGCACCACCGGCGAAGTGCACATGGGCAAGGTGCCACCCTATTCGGTGGTGGTCTCGGGCTCTCTGCCGCAGAAGCCCTTCGGCGATGGCTCACCCGCGCCGTCGCTTTACTGCGCCGTGATCGTGAAGCGTGTGGATGAAAAGACCCGCGCCAAGACCTCGATCAACGAGCTGCTGCGGGATTGAGCGCGGCCTGGAATGCTTAGAAGCGTTGCCCGGTTTTTCACCGACTTCGATGGCCGGTCAGGCCGGCGGCAATACATCCTGCCGATGCTTGGGTTCGTAGGTTCGGCAATCGCCATGCGCTATCTGGCTGGATTGGCATTTGGCGGTCCAATCTTGATGCCAAAGGACGCCACAGATCTGGTTGCATTCTCGGAGGTCTATCACAAAAGAGCTGCAATCACGGCCATATGCTCTTTGCTTCTAACTCCGCTGATGCTTGCGCTGCATGCGCGCCGATTTCATGACCGCAACATGTCCGGCTGGTGGAATGCAATTTTGTTACTGCTTGGTTGGCTCCCCATCTTACTTCAGATTATGGGTGTGGCTGAGAACCTGGAATTGGACGCAAGCGGATTTTGCAGGGCCGTGCCAACGCCGATCAAGACTTTGCAGGTTTGGCTTACGATGGTCCCCGTATTGTGGTTGTCCATTGAATTGTACCTTCGCCGCGGCACCCAGGGCCCCAACCGTTTCGGCCCTGATCCGCTGGCCGAAAGTTAACCCCCTGTCATGTTTCCGGGTTTGGCTGTAGGTTCAAACCGGGGGTTGTGATTCACGAGGAGACGACAATGGATTGGAAGTATCTTTTGACCAGCTTTGAGGGGCGCATCAACCGCAAGCCCTACTGGATTGCGGCGTTGGCCGTGGGCATTGTTTCGACGGTGGTGTTCTACGTTGTCGGCATGCTGTTCGGCACGTTTACGCCAACTGACGTGCCGGGAAACTATGACATGCATTTCTCGCCGATCGGCTGGGTGCTGATGGCGATCATGTATATCGCTCTCATCTGGTTTGGCCTGGCGCTGGCGATCAAGCGGCTGCATGACCGCAACCGGTCTGGCTGGTTCTACCTGTTGATGCTGGTGCCGCTGGTGAACATCTGGGTGGCGATTGAAATCCTGTTCCTGCGCGGCACGGAAGGCGCCAACACCTATGGGCCGGACCCGCTGGCGGAGTAAGCTTTCAAGATCGCCCTTCCCCTGCCGGGGGAAGGGCGGTAGGCAAGAGCCATGCCCACGTCCAAGCCTGTCACCATCCTGCAAGATTTGATCCGCTGCCGTTCAGTCACGCCGCTTGAGGGCGGGGCGCTGGACTATCTTGAAACGCTGCTTTCCGGCGCGGGCTTCCAGTGCCAGCGGCTGAAGTTCTCAGAGCCGGACACGCCGGATGTGGACAACCTGTTTGCCCGCTGGGGCACAGGTGCTCCGCATCTCTGCTTTGCCGGCCACACCGATGTGGTGCCGCCGGGGGATGAAGTTAGCTGGAAATACCCGCCTTTTGCCGCCGAAATCCATGGCGGGCGGATTTATGGCCGCGGCGCCACGGACATGAAGGGCTCGGTTGCCGCCTTTGCGGCGGCGGCACTGGATTATGTGGCGGCCCCCGGCGCGAAGCCGGGCAGCATTTCCTTCCTCATCACGGGCGATGAGGAAGGCCCGGCCATCAACGGCACGGTGAAGGTGCTGCAATGGATGAAGGACAATGGCCAGGTGCCGGACCATTGCCTGGTGGGCGAGCCTTCCTGCGTGGAGAAGCTGGGCGACACCATCAAGATCGGGCGGCGCGGCTCGCTCAGCTTTACGATCACCGTGGACGGGCGGCAGGGCCATGCCGCCTATCCGCACAAGGCCGACAACCCGGTGCCGAAACTGGCGCGCTTCATTGACCGCATTGCCAATGCCAAGCTGGATGACGGCAACGCGCATTTCGGCCCTTCCACCCTCGCCGTCACCAGCTTTGACGTGGGCAACCCGGCGACCAATGTGATCCCGGCGCGGGCCGTGGCGAAATTCAACATCCGCTTTTCCACCGAACACACGCCGGCCAGCCTGAAAGAGCTGGTGCAGCGGCAGGTGGACATCGTGCATCAGGAAGTGGGCGGCAAGTGGAGCATTCTGGCCAATGAGGGGGCGGATGCCTTCATCACCGAGCCGGGCGCCTTTGTCGGGCTGGTGCAGGACGCGGTGGCCGAGGAGACGGGGCTTGTGCCCGTTCTTTCAACCTCGGGCGGCACATCGGATGCGCGCTTTGTGAAGGACTATTGCCCGGTTCTGGAATTCGGGCCGACCAATGCCACCATTCACCAGACCGATGAGCACATCGCCATGGATGAACTCAAAGCCACTGCGCGGATCTATGGGCGCATCATCGCGCGCTATTTCGCCGGAGGCTGAGGGCGGGCGGCGCGGGCGCGCTGATAGACTTCGGCCACAAACACGGTGATCACCCAGTTGAGGGCAATGCCCACCGGCAGATAGGCCAGCTGCAGCGGCCACAGGGCCTGCAGCCATTCGATCTGCGCCTTCGCCACTTCCACGGCACTGGACTCCTTGGTCAGCGCCAGCACGCTGGCCGGGGTGCGGGCGGCGGTGAGCGGAGTGAACACCACCGACACAATCACCAGCATCAAGAGCGCCAACCCAAACAGCCGCCAGGGCAAGCCTGCGCCGATGTTTTCCGTGAGGTGCCAGATGCCACGGTAGATGCGCGGGCGCGCACCCAGGCCCACATCGACCAGCGCCACCGAAAAGCGCGCCGACAAGGCAAAGAAGATCACGAAGCCCGACACGAAGAAAAGCAGCAGCACGGCAAGCGCCGGGCCGGAGAGGTTCTTGAGGCTTTCGGGGTCTTCCGTCAGGCCAAGCACCAGCGCTGTCAGCACCAGCATGCCGCCAATCACCAGCACGATGGGCAGATAGATCGCCAGCGCATAAAGCGCGCTCATGCCGGCATTCTTCGCCTCGCCGCGCGCAAGCCCCAGGCCCGGATTGGCGCGGCCGGCATGCACCTGCACGATGCGCACGAAAAGCCAGAAGGAAACCAGCGTGACAGCCAGCTCCAGCACCAGCCCGGCGAGAGACCAGGCATCCGTGCCAAAGTTGAAGGCGGCGGCGTTGGTGTCGATCACCGCCTGGAACTGGTGCTGCTCCACCTGCATCTGCAGAAAGGTGAGGGCGAGCATGGCCACAAAGGGCCAGAGGCTGGCCTTGATGAGGCCCGGCACATGCCCGGCCACGAATGAAAGCGCGGCACGCACGCTGCCTTGCAGGTTGATCTGTTCCATCATTCTTCCTTGCCG
This sequence comes from Alphaproteobacteria bacterium, assembly GCA_028868695.1. Classification (GTDB taxonomy): domain Bacteria; phylum Pseudomonadota; class Alphaproteobacteria; order Rhizobiales; family Aestuariivirgaceae; genus Aestuariivirga. The sequence continues at coordinate 35,040 of JAGWTZ010000011.1, forward strand.
TCTTCTTTGACGTCACTGGCGCCATAGACCACTTCGACGAGATAAAGGCCGTCAGGCGGGCAGACGGGGCCGCAGCGCGAACGGTCCCTCGCCTCAAGGGCGCGGCGCATTTCAAGCGGGTGCCATTTGCCGATGCCCACCTGCACCAGGCTGCCCACCATGGAGCGCACCTGATGATGCAGGAAGGAGCGGGCCTCGGCCCTGATCTCGACCATCTCGTCAAAGCGCATGACATCAAGGCGGCTCAGGGTTTTCACCGGGCTCTTGGCCTGGCATTCGGCGGCGCGGAAGGTGGTGAAATCATGCTTGCCGACGAGATGCTGGGCGGCCTCGTGCATGGCGTCCACATCCAGCGGGATGGGCACATGCCAGACCTTCTGGCGGTCGATGGTGGGCGGGGCGCGGCGGTTGAGGATGCGGTAAAGATAGCGGCGGCCCGTTGCTGAAAAGCGGGCCTGAAACTCCTCCCCCACCACTTCGGCCGCCAGCACGCTGACGGCATGGGGGCGGACATTGCCATTGATGGCATTGCACAGGACAAAAGTGTCCCAGACCTTCGGGCTGTCGAAATGCGCCACCTGGGCGAGGGCGTGCACGCCGGTATCCGTGCGGCCCGCGGCCTGCAAGGTGAGGTGCTGGCCGTGCAGAATCTTCAGGGCATTTTCCAGAACCGCTTGCACGGTGATGCCTTCGCCCTGGGCCTGCCAGCCGAGGAAGCCTGCGCCATCATATTCTATGGTGAGCCTGTAGCGGGGCATCAGGAGGCCTTGGTTCCGGAAGGCACGGCAAAGCCGCGCAGGAATGTCCCGGCATCCATTGGGCCCTTGCCCTCGCGCTGAAGCTTATGCACACGGATGGCGCCGCTGGCGCAGGCGAAAGTGAGGGCCTCATCCAGCGCCGTGCCGGGGGCGCCATGGCCGGCCACGGCCTCCACCTGCAGCAGCTTCACGCGCGTTTCGCCGAGCAGGCACCATGCGCCAGGAAAAGGTGAAAGGCCGTGGATGTGGTTACGCACGGCTTCAGCAGGCTGGTTGAAGTTGATGTGGGCCTCGGCCTTGTCAATCTTCCTTGCATAAGTGACACCTTCGGCGGGCTGTGGCGTCGCCGGGGCGGCGGGGTTTGCCAGCACCTCGGCCATCAGCTTCGCACCCAAGGCCGCCAGTTCGTCATGCAGGCTGGCCGCCGTGGTGTTGGGGGTGATGGGCAGGCTTTGCATCTTCACCACCGGGCCGGTATCCAGCCCCTCCTCCATCTTCATGATGGAAACGCCGCTTTCATGATCCCCCGCCATGATGGCGCGCTGGATGGGGGCGGCCCCGCGCCAGCGCGGCAGCAGCGAGGCATGGATGTTGAAGCAGCCAAAGTGCGGCGCCTCGAGAATGGGCCGGGGCAAGAGCAGGCCATAAGCCACCACAACCGCGGCATCCGCCTTCAGGGCGGCAAAGCGCTGCTGCTCTTCTGCTGCTTTCAGGCTGGCGGGGGTTCTGACCTCAAGGCCATGGGCGGCGGCCCATTCGTGAACCGGAGTTGGCTTCAGGGCCATGCCGCGCCCGGCGGGCTTGGGCGGCTGCGAATAGACGCAAGCCACCTCATGGCCGGCGGCCACCAGGGCCTTCAGGCTGGCCACCGCGAAATCCGGCGTGCCCATGAAAATCAGGCGCATGGCCTAAAGCCTTCCCAGCTTGCCGGCCTTCTGGAACTTCTTGACGACGCGGTCGCGCTTCAGCTTGGAAATATAGTCAATGAACAGCACGCCGTTGAGGTGGTCAATCTCGTGCTGCAGGCAGGTGGCCATGACGCCATTGGCATGGATTTCCATGGCCTCGCCATGGCGGTCGAGATAGCGCACCTTCACCTCGGCGGGGCGCTCCACCATTTCATAGAAATCGGGGATGGAGAGGCAGCCTTCCTCATAGTCGCTGCGGGCGTCGGAAGCCCAGACAATCTCCGGGTTGGCGAGGAACAGCGGCTTGGGGGCCTCGCCCTCGCGGGAAATGTCGATGACGATCTGGCGCAGGGGAACCCCCACCTGGATCGCGGCCAGGCCGATGCCCGGCGCGTCATACATGGTTTCCAGCATGTCATCGAACAGCTTGCGGGCGGCCTCATCCACGGCTTTCAGGGGCGTGGAGTGCTGGCGCAGGATTTTCTCATCCGGCAAGGTGATGATGGGCTTGATCGTCATGGGGCTGAAATAGGCGAGGCGGGGCCAAGGGTCAACGGGCCGGGGCTTGCCTTTTGGCCCCTGCCAGCCCATATAGCGCCCCGGGAGGTTGGCCTGCGGACGTGACGCTCGCCAACCGGGTCAGGGCCGGAAGGCAGCAGCCCCAACGAGCCTGTTATGGGTTGCTCGTCCAGCCTCCCACTTTATCCCTTCAAACCTATCTTTTCTTTCCCCTTGGCCCTGCCATGGGCTAAACCCGCTTGCGACATGACTGAGCAACCCGCCTATCGCGTTCTGGCCCGGAAATACCGGCCGAAGGAGTTTTCTGACCTCATCGGCCAGGAAGCGATGGTGCGCACCCTGCAGAACGCCTTCGCCACCGGGCGCATCGCCCAGGCCTATATGCTCACTGGCCTGCGCGGCATTGGCAAGACGACGACGGCGCGGCTGATTGCCCGGGCGCTGAACTACCCCGCCGGCCCCTCCATGGAGATGCCGGAGCTGACGGCGCAATGCGAGGCCATTCTCGAATCCCGGCACATGGACGTGATTGAGATGGACGCCGCCTCCAACACGGGCGTTGATAACATGCGCGAGATCATCGACTCGGTGCGCTATGCGCCGGTTCAGGCGCGCTACAAGGTTTACATCATCGACGAAGTGCACATGCTTTCGAAAAGCGCGTTCAACGCGCTGCTCAAGACGCTGGAAGAGCCGCCGCCGCATGTGAAATTCATTTTCGCGACCACTGAAATCCGCAAGGTTCCCGTCACCATCCTGTCGCGCTGCCAGCGCTTTGACCTGCGGCGCATGGATGCCGCCACGCTGGTTTCGCATTATGGCAAGATCTGCCGGCTTGAGGCTGTGGACGCCGAGGAAGAGGCGCTGCGGCTGATTTCCCGCGCCGCCGAAGGCAGCGTGCGCGACGGGCTTTCGCTGCTCGACCAGGCGATTGCCTATGGCGACGGCAAAGTGAAGACAGCCGATGTGATGGCCATGCTGGGCCTCATGGACAAGGGCCAGGTGGTGGCGCTGTTCGACGCCGTGATGGCGGGCGATGTGGCGCGCGCGCTGGGCGAGGTGGACAAGCAATACCAGGCGGGCGGCGACCCTGAAACCATCCTCACCGATCTGGCTGATTTCGTGCACTGGGTGACGCGCCTCAAGGTGGTGCCAAGCTCGGCTGCGGCGGATGGCTCGCGCACCGAGGATGAGAAGACGCGCGGCAGCGATTTCGCCAAGCGGCTTTCCATGGCGCATCTCACGCGCGCCTGGCAGATGCTGCTCAAGGGCATTTCCGAAACCGTGCTGGCCGCGCAGCCGATCAAGGCGGTGGAGATGGTGGTGATCCGGCTTGCCCATGCCGCCAACCTTCCTTCCGGCGATGAGCTGATGAAGCAGGTGCAGGAAGGCCGTGCAAATGCGCCGCGGGTTGCACCTTCGCTGGTGCCGCCGGTGACGCATGCGCCAGTGATGGAGGCGCGGGCGGTTTCGCAAGTGCAGCCGCAAGGCAATGGCGCAACAGCCGAGGCCAATGGCGGCGCGCCGCGCGCCTTCAAGAGCTTTGCGGATGTGATCGCGCTGGCGGCGGAGCGGCGCGACATCAAGTTCAAATCCGATCTTGAGCGCCATGTGCGCCCGGTGAGCGTGGCCGATGGCAAGATCGAGATTGCGCTGGAAGCCGGGGCGGAACCCGGCCTTGCCAATGAGATGGCGCGCAAGCTGGATCAGTGGACCGGCCGGCGATGGATCGTGGCCGTGGCCAAGACCGGCGGCGAGGCCACCGTGGCCCAGCTGCGCAAGGAGGCCAAGGATTCAGCCTTCAAATGGGCCAAGGCGCAGAAGGATGTTCAGGCCGTTCTGAAGGCCTTTCCGGGCGCGGAAATCCTGAACGTGACCGACGTTGAAACTTTGGGAAGTGTGGAAGAGACGGATGAAGAATCTCGCTGACATCATGAAGCAGGCCGGGCAGATGCAGGCCAAGATGGCCGACATGCAGGCGCGGCTGGAGCAGGTTTTCGTGGAAGGCCAATCCGGCGGCGGGCTTGTGAAGGTGAGGATGTCGGCCAAGTTCGCGGTGAGCGGAGTGGTGATCGACGCCTCGCTGCTGAAGCCCGAGGAAAAGGAAATCCTTGAGGACCTGCTGATGGCCGCGCTCAACGACGCCAAGGGCAAGGCGGAGGCGGCTGCCGCTGACGAGATGAAATCGCTCACGGCGGGCCTGCCGCTGCCGCCCGGCTTCAAGCTGCCGTTCTAGTTCATGAAGCGCCAGGCCGGGCCGGAGATTGAACGGTTGATCCAGCTTCTGGCCAAGGTGCCGGGGCTGGGGCCGCGTTCGGCGCGGCGCGCCGTGCTGCATCTTGTCAAGAACCGCGACAAGCTTCTGGCGCCGCTGGCCGCCGCGCTGGCGGACGCGCATGACAAGGTTTCGGCCTGTTCGGTGTGCGGCAATGTCGACACGCTGGACCCCTGCACCATTTGTTCTGACCCAAGGCGGGACAAATCCACGCTTTGCGTGGTGGAAGAAGTGGGCGATCTCTGGGCGCTGGAGCGGGCCGGGGCGTGGAACGGGCAATATCATGTGCTGGGCGGGACGCTTTCGGCGCTGGCCGGGGTGCGGCCCGAGGACCTGGACATCGACAAGCTGGTTTCGCGCTGCGCCTCGGGCGAAATCAAGGAAGTGGTGCTGGCCAACAACGCCACCGTGGAGGGCCAGACCACGGCGCATTACATCACCGACCGGCTGAAGAAGCTTGGGGTTTCCACCTCACGGCTTGCCCATGGCGTGCCGGTGGGTGGCGAGCTGGACTACCTTGATGAAGGCACGCTGACGCAAGCCATGCGGGCCAGGCGGCCGTTCTAGCCCCAGCCTGGGACAGGCTGTTAACTTCTCCTAAACCTTAAACTGTGCCCGCGCCCGCGCCTCGCCCCGGCTGGAGCGGCGCTTGCTCCCCTCATCCTCAAACAGCCGGCCCTGTGCCGGAATGGAGCAAGGGTCGCGAGCATGGTTAAATTTCTGGATCAGGCCAAGGGTTTTGCGGGCAACGCCAGGGGCAATGTGGCGGTGCTGTTTGCACTTTCTGCCATTCCGGTTTTTGCGGCAGTGGGGGCGGGCGTGGATTTCTCGCGCTATGTGGCCATTGAAACCCAGCTGAATGCGGCGCTGGATGCCGCCAGCCTTGCTGCTGCAACAGCCCCCGCCGCCAGCAGCGATGTGCAGCGTCAGGACATTGCCAAGAAGGCCTTTGACGCCAACATGGCAGGCGGCGCTGCCACCGATCTGTCGACGACATCCAGCTTCACCATCAAGAATGGCGTTGTGACCGGCGAGGCCCATGCCGACATGGCGACGATGCTGCTCAACATTGTTGGCCTCACCAATTTTGATGTGGTGGCGCGCAATGAAGTGGCCCTGCCTTCAGCCAAGAAGGCGGAAGTGGCCTTTGTGCTCGACTATTCCGGCTCGATGGCGGACCCTGCCGGCGGCCAGATCAAGTATCAGGCCATGGGCCAGGCGGCCACCAAGCTGATCCACACGCTTTCCACGCAGGCGCCGGGGAAAGTGAAATACGCGCTCGTGCCATTTTCACAGGCTGTCTATGTGACGCTGCCTTCAGGCTATGTGAAGGGGGCCAGCGGCACAAGCTGGACCGGCTGCACGCAGGACCGGCAATATCCTTATAACCTCACCGACACAGCACCTGATGTGGGCAATGACGCCAGCAAGTGGGGCCAGCCGATGGTGGCGCATCCGTGGAAATCCTCCTGCAGCGATTACGCCAACCAGCACCTTGTGGTGCGGCCGCTGACCACTGACTATGCTGGGCTGAAGGCGCAGATCGCCAGCATGACGCCCTATCAGAACACCCACATCGCGCTGGGCGCCGAATTTGGCTATCAGATCCTCTCGCCCAATGGCGCCTTCACCGGGGCCACGGCCTATGGCGACAAAACCACGAGCAAGTTCATGGTGATCCTGACCGATGGCATGCAGACGGAGCCGGCCTTCGGCCCGGGCGGCAGCCGCACGGTTGCGCAAGGCGACAGCAACCTCGAAAGCATCTGCGCCAATGCCAAGGCCTCGGGCATCACCATCGTGACACTGGCCTATGACCTCTATGACACCTCGCAGCGCAAGCGCCTGCAGAATTGCGCTTCCGACCCCAATGCCGATTTCTTCGTAGTGAACAGCGGCAAGGACGTGGCGGCGGCCTTTGAGGCGATCACCGCGGCGATCAACCAGACCGTTTATCTGAGCAAGTAAAACCCCTTCACAGGCGGGCCGCCGCGCCTATATTCGGCGCATGCCCGCACCGCACATCACCCAAAGCTATGCCGCCCTGCCCGGCATCCTGCATGCGCCGGCCGCCTTGCTGCCGGTGGCATCGGCCCAGCTGATTATCGCCAATGACGCGCTGGCAGCGGAATTGGGCATTGCCCGCGACTGGCTGCACGGGCCGGAGGCTCTGGCGCTTCTCTCTGGCAATGCCGCAGCGGCGCATGGCCAGCCCCTGGCCATGGCCTATGCTGGCCACCAGTTCGGCGGCTTCAACCCAAGCCTCGGCGATGGCCGCGCCATGCTGCTTGGCGATGTGGCGGCGGCAGACGGCACGCGGCGGGAGCTGCATCTCAAGGGCACGGGGCGCACGGTGTTCTCACGCGGGGCCGATGGCCGCGCCACGCTTTCAGCCATGTTGCGCGAATATGTGGTGAGCGAGGCGATGGCCGCACTTGGCGTGCCCACCACGCGCTCACTGGCGGTGGTGGCCACGGGCGAGCAAGTGTGGCGGCAGCGGCCAGAGCCGGGCGCGGTTCTCACCCGGGTGGCCACCAGCCATGTGCGGGTGGGCACGTTCCAATATCTGGCGGCGCGCGGCGATGTGGCGGCGGTGCAAAGCCTGATGGAGCATGAGATTGCCCGGCACATGCCCGGCGTTTCCGGGCCGCGAGCCTTTCTGGCGCAGGTGATTGCACGGCAGGCGCGGCTGATTGCACAGTGGATGAGCTTCGGCTTCATCCATGGCGTGATGAACACCGACAACATGCAGATCGCCGGCGAAACGATTGACTATGGCCCTTGCGCCTTCATGGACGGGTTTGACCCGCAGAAGGTGTTCTCCTCGATCGATGATTATGGCCGCTATGCCTATGACAAGCAGCCGGTTGTGGCGCTGTGGAATTTGACGCGGCTGGCTGAATGCCTGCTGCCGCTGCTGGCGGAGGACAAGGACGCGGCAGTGAAGATCGCTGAGGCCAAGCTTGCGCTGTTCATGCCGCAGTTTGAGGCGGCGTTTGAGCGGCGCATGCTGGCCAAGCTGGGCATTGCCGATGTGGCGCAGGCCGCCTTCATCACCAAGACCCTGCAACAGATGGCCAATGCGCGGGCGGATTTCACGCGCTTCTTCACAGCGCTGACGCGGCATGTGGCAGGCGAGGGTGTGGACCTCGCTGCCCACTTCACCTCGCCACAGGCCTTGGCGGAATGGCAGGCGGAGTGGGAAAGCTTGCGCAGCGCAAATGCGCTGGCGCTGATGCGGGCGCACAACCCGGTTTACATCGCACGCAACCACCGCGTGGAAGCAGCCCTGCGCGCCGCGGAAGACGGCAACCTGCTGCCGTTGCACCAATTGCTGCTGGCGGTGCAAAAGCCATTTGAGGCGCGCGCAGAACTTGAGGCTTTTGAAGCCGCGCCGGGGCCGCAGGAAGAAGTGCTGCAAACCTTTTGCGGAACGTGATGCCTACTTGATCAGCCGCGGGCGCGGAGCCACGGACTGGGCCTCTTCCAATTCCAGGCTTTCGATCTTTTCGGCGCGGCGCACGATCTTGTCCGCCGATGTGCCAAGCTGGTCGAGATCGCCGCTGGTCTGGGCAAAGTGCTTCTTGAGGTTGCCGATGCGCTCGTTCATGCGGTTCACATCTTCGAGCAGCTTCACCACCTCGGCCTGAATGACGCCTGCCTGCTCGCGCATGGCCGCATCGCGCACGATGGCCTGCATGGTCTGGATCAGCAGCATCAGCACATTGGGCGAAGCGAGGATGACGCGGGAGCGGTGGGCGCGCTGCACCACATCTTCGAAGCGCTCATTGATCTCGACATAGACCGACTCCGACGGCACAAACATGATGGCCGTTTCGTGGGTTTCGCCATTGATCAGGTATTTCTCGGAAATGTCCTTCACATGCTTCATGACATCGCTCTTGAGGCGGGCCTCGGCCTCGCGGCGCGAGGTTTCGTCCACCGCCTCGCGCATGTCGTTATAGGCCTCGAGCGGGAACTTGGCGTCGATCACCAGCTTGAGGTTTGAATCCGGCAGGCTGATCAGGCAATCAGGCCGCGTGCCGTTCGAAAGTGTGCCCTGAAAGGCATAGGCCCTGGCATGCAGGCCATCGGAAATGATCGCCTCCATGCGGCCCTGGCCGAATGCGCCACGGGTTTGCTTGTTGGCGAGAATGTCCTTGAGCGTGAGCATTTCGCCGGACAGCGTGGCAAGGTTGCTTTGCGCGGCATCAATCACCGCAAGGCGCTCATTCAACTGGCTCAGGGATTGCGCGGTGCGCTGCGATTGGTCGGCAAGGCCTTGGCCCACACGGTGGCTCACCGCCTCCAGCCGTTCATCCAGCGCCATCTGCAAATGCACCTGGTTGTTCTGGGTTTGCGCGGAAAACTGGTTGAGCATGCCGGAAAGCTCGGCGAGACGGTATTCCAAATCAGCGTTGCGGGCCTGGGCTTCCTGGCGCTCGGCCGTGCGGCCGCTTTGCGCGCGCCAAGCAAGAACCAGCACAATGAGCAACAGGATGAACAGCGCGGCGGCGCCATATTCAACAACATCAAGCAGGCCGAAACTGTGCGTGCCGATTTGAATGACAGTGGGATTGAACAGCATGGCCCAAGCCTAGCAGATTCGGGCGCTGGGGAAAAACGCCCCGCCAAATGAAGCGGGGCCCGGCCACCGACTGGGTGACTGGGCCCCTGATCCATGACAACTCGGGACGGCGACAGGAGCTGACACGGACCGTCTTTGGGGATCAACCTTGGGAAAGCGAAACTTGTTTGATCTGCTTTCACCGGTTGTTCCGATGAGGTGCAGAGTGGCTTTGAATCGCGGCGTCAAAGCAGCGCGAAACTGGCGCGTGCAAGGTTATTTTGCGGCAGGATTGGGGCTTTTCGCTGACAGGCGCCTGACAGCGGAAACAGGCTTCTCACTGCGGGCCACGGCCGCGGCCAAGGGCTCGGATGTCACCATCATGAAATGTCCATTGGCATGAAGGAGTTGCGTTGCCGATTGCATGATGCCGACATGGCCGGGCCAGAAAATGAGATCACCACGGCGCAAGTTTGAATCAATAGCAATGGCTTCGCCCAATTGTTTTTCCTGCATGTCCGAATCACGCGGGCAAATGATTCCCGAGGCGTGCAGCGCGCTTTGCACGAGGCCTGAGCAATCGGTGCCCGCGCAAGTCTTGCCGCCCCAGAGGTAAGGCACATGCAAGAACTTTTCCGCGACGGTGACGAAATCACTTTCGGGCTTTTCAACCGCGCTGAGATGGCCGGCGAAGACCGCGCCACCGCTTTCAAGAAGCGCGTAGTTGCCTTGCACTTCTTTCACGGCCACTTCGCTGTTCATGTAAAGCGCAGTTGCGGGCTGGGATTTCAAATCTGGCTTGGGAAACCGCCAAGTGGAAACATTGCTCACGCGGTGCGTTGCCGTTGCGTGAGATGGCGCGGCCAGCGCGGCCTCGCGCACATAACCGACATAGCCATCGCGCGAGAGCTGCACCCAGGCCCAGCCCGTCTTGCGCTCAAACACATGGCATGTTTCACCCTGCAGCGCCTGGGTGAGTTGCATGGCGGTTTCGTCCGGGCGCTTGTGCACCGGGGCAACGCCCACGCACACTTGCGCTGGCGTGGCTTTCACCCAATGGCTGGCTTCAACCTTGCCCCGCAAGCTCTCATCGGCAAGGTCTTCGCGGCAGGCATGCAGGCGGGCATCAAGCGTGGACATCATCAAATGGCTTTCGATACGGAGGAGACAGTGTCTCCCAGGCGTTCAAGATAGAGCGCACCCTTTACCGTTCTCTGAATGAGCACGTTGCGCAGATCCTTGTCATCGCGGCGGCGGGTGACGAGACCGAGCTTGCCCATGGCATCAAGGGCGCGGGTGATCACCGGCTTCGAGACATTGAGCTTGGCGGCAAGGCCGCGCACGGTGTGGGGCGGCGGCTCAAGATAAATCGAGAGTAGAATGGTCATCTGGCGCACGGAAAGATCGGCCTCTTCGTCCTTCACCTGGGCGAGGCCAACATCATGCCACAGGCGCAAGGCCTGCGAGGTGGAAAGCGGATGCAACACGGGCGTTCCCCTGATTGTTACGGCTCCGTTCCAGTTATCGGCAAATGCGCCGGCTTGGCAAGCGGATTCATCACCTCACTTGGCATAGCGTTGTCGGATCACCTCAAACAGGGCGCGCGGCCCTTGCGCCTCACCGCCCTTGGGGCGGCCGGGCTTGGCGCCTGGCGTCCAGCCGAAAATGTCGAAATGGGCATAGGCCCCAGCCTTCTCGACAAAGCGGCGGAGGAACAAGGCGGCGGTGATGGAGCCGGCAAAGCCGCCAACCCCGGCGTTGTTGATGTCGGCCACCGGGCTTTCGATCATCGCGTCATAGGGCCGCCAGAGGGGCAGGCGCCAGAGTGGATCATTCTGCGCCGTGGCGGCAGCAGCAATGGCGGCGGCCAGCTGCTCGTCATCAGTATAGAAGGGCGGCAAGTCCGGCCCCAGCGCCACGCGGGCCGCACCTGTCAGGGTTGCCATGTCAACAAGCAGGTCCGGCGCTTCCTCATCGGCATAGGCCAGCGCATCGGCGAGGATCAGGCGGCCCTCGGCATCGGTGTTGCCGATTTCCACGGTGAGGCCCTTGCGCGATTTGAACACATCGCTGGGGCGGAAGGCATCGCCCGCGATGGCGTTTTCCACCGCCGGAAGCAGCACGCGCAGGCGCACCGGCAATTTGGCGCGCATGATGAGATCGGCGAGGCCCAGCACATTGGCTGCGCCGCCCATGTCCTTCTTCATCAGGATCATGGAGGAGGATGGCTTGATGTCGAGGCCGCCGGTGTCAAACACCACGCCCTTGCCCACCAGCGTCACCTTCGGGTGCCTGGCCTGGCCCCATTGCATGTCGATGAGGCGCGGGCGGCGGGGCGAGGCCTGGCCCACCGCATGAATGAGCGGGAAGCCCTTTTCCAGCGCGCTGCCCTTGATCACCGACACTTTTGCCTTGTGGCGGCTCGCCAAGGCGCGGGCCGATGCCTCCAGCTCATCCGGGCCAAACAGGTTGGCGGGCGTGTTGATCATATCGCGCACCGCGAAGCTGGCGTTGGCCTCGGCATGAAGCTTCGCCGCATCCACGCCCTTGGGCAGCACCAGCTTCACCGCCTTGGCGGGGGCGGGGCGGAAGGGGTCATAGCGGTAAAGCTCCAGCGCCCAGCCCAAGGCCACGAGATGCGGCGCGGCGGGCGGAGTGCCAAAGGCATAGGTGCCGGGTGGCAGCCGTGATGAATTGGCACCAAGGGCAAAAGGGTCGGCGTTGCCGGCCGGGGCGCCCACCAGAACTTCTGCGAGCGCGCCGCCTTCGCCCGTCACCGGCAAAAGGGCAAGCGGTGCCGCCTCAAAGCCCAGGCTTTGGGCCTGCCGGCGCAAGGCGGCCGGTTCCCTGGCCAGCGCTGCCTTGTCCAGCACCCGCAAAGCTGTTGCGGGCTGGCTCTTGGTGAGCAGAATTTCCGAAGCGTTAAGCATGGTGGTCCCCGTGATTCTCCAGTTCCCTCATGGTTAATGTTTTATTGAGGAAAAAGCAGCATGCTCTGGCCTTGCCTTGTGTGGAGTGCCTGATCTTGTCCAAGTTCAAACCCCTGTCTGCCGTGTGGTTCGCGCCGCTTGTGGCTTTGGCCGTGCTGGCTGGGGGATGCACCAACACGCAATCCAAGCTGGATGGCGACCCGATGGCCACTGGCAGCACATCGCCCGCCGCAGCCCCCGGCACTGCCCAAGGCAACGCGGCAGGCCCGGCCCCCTCCTATCTCAAGACACGTGAATTGGCCCAGGCCTGGAGCCTGCACCCCGGCGATTCCACCATTGGCCTGCAATATGCCGATGCGCTGGGCAAGCTTGGCCAGCCCGGCCCGCAGGCTGATGTGCTGAAGGCCGTTTCGGTGGCGCATCCCGGCGACACGCAGTTGCAGGCGCGCATTGGCAAGGAACTGCTTGCGGCCAACCGGGCGGGCGAAGCCGCCACGGTTCTGGAGCGCGCCGTGGCCAGCCCCGGCGCCGATTGGAAAACCTATTCCGCCCTCGGCTCGGCCTATGACCAGCAGGGGCAATATGAGATGGCGCGCAGCCAATACAACAAGGCGCTGGGTCTGCAGCCGGGCGCGCTTTCGGTTCAGAACAACCTCGCCATGTCCTTTGCGCTGCAAGGCAAGCTGCCGGAAGCGGAGAAGATCCTGCGCTCGGCCATGGCCCAGCCTGATGCCCCGAAGCAGCCGCGCATCCGCCAGAACCTGGCACTTGTGGTGGGGCTGGAAGGACGCTTTGACGAAGCCCGCCAGATTGCCAGCGCCGATTTGCCGCCCGACCAGGTGGAGGCCAATCTCGCCTATCTGCAGCAGATGCTGGCCAAGCCCAACACCTGGGCGCAAATCTCAAATCAGGACGCCAGCACCGCCCCGAACTGAGGCCGTTGGAGCGCTTCAAAAGCGCCATAAAAAACTTCAAATTCAACCAATTAGGCTGTTCGATTCACAGGCGGAACGAAATTGTTCCGGCGCTGTGTGAAGCACTTCAACCAGCTATACCCTTGATGGATTGGAAGGCTGCCATGGCGCGGGCCCGGGCCTTGGCATGGTCCACCATGGGCGCGGGGTAGGCTGCGGGCGGAACCGGCATTTCCCAAGGCGTGTGAATGTGTTCCGCGGCAATGCTGCGCAGCTCTGGCACCCAGCGCTTCACATAAGCCCCTTCAGGATCAAACTTCACGCCCTGCAGAATGGGGTTGAAGATGCGGTAGTAAGGCGCTGCGTCTGCGCCACATCCCGCCACCCATTGCCAGGAGGCGGAATTGGCGGCGAGGTCGGCATCCACCAGCGTGTCCCAGAACCAGTGCTGGCCCTCGCGCCAATCAAGCTGCAGGTGCTTGATGAGGAAGGAGGCCACGATCATGCGCACACGGTTGTGCATGGTGCCGGTGGCCCAAAGCTCGCGCAGCCCGGCATCAACGATGGGATAGCCGGTCTTGCCTTGCTGCCAGCGGCGAAGCGCCGCCTCATCGTTGGCCCATGGGAAGGCCTCGAATTCCGGGCGGAAGGATTTCGCGGGAAACTCCGGCCAGTGATGCAGCAGGTGATAGGAGAATTCGCGCCACAGGATTTCCTTGAGGAACTTCTCGGCCCCGCCATCCAGCCGGCCTCCGGCATGGGCAGCGGCGGCGCGGGTGGCGGCCCAGATCTGGTGCGGCGAGATTTCGCCCCAATGCAAATGCGGTGAGAGGCGCGAGGTGAAGGGCTTGTCCGGCCGGTCGCGGCCTTCGGCATAATCAGCAAGGCCCGCTTCGAGAAAGCGCTGCAAGGCCGCTTGCGCGCCCTGCTCGCCCGGCTGCCAGGCGGCTTCAAAGCCGGTGGCCCAGTTGGGGCGGGTGGGCAACAGGCGCCAGCTTTCGAGCTTATCCGAGGCAAGGCCGGGCGTGGCCCATTCCACCTTGGGCGCGGGCTTTGGCAGGCGCGGCTCACCCGAGGCAAAGCAGGCGCGGGAGAAAGGCGTGTAAACCTTGTAGGGCTCACCCTGCCCGTTGCGGATGGCCTCCGGTTCATGCAGCAGGAAGCCGCCATGGCGGTGGCAGTCAATGCCCAACTCATCGCAAAGGACTTTGATGCGCTGTTCAAGCGGGCCGGACCAGGGCGTATAATCCCTTGTGAAATGCAAGGCAGAGGCGCCAGATTGTTTCAGCACATCGCGCAGCACGGCATCGGCCCGGCCCCGGCGCAGCACCAGCGGCAGCTTCTTGCCCAGTGAGACAAGCGAGTGGTGCAGCCACCAGCGCGAAGCCCCGCCCCAGCGCCATGGCCCCGGCGTTTCATCATCAAGAATGAACAGGGGGATCACCGCGCCCCTGGCGGCGGCGGCATTGAGGGCCGGGTGATCGGACAGGCGCAAATCCTGGCGGAACCAGAGGATGACGGGGCTCATGATTCACACCATACGGGCCGGGCGAGAGAAAGTTCACCGTAACCTTTGAAGGCCGCAGGAATTTCCACACAACAAAAAAGGCCCCGCCAGAGTGGCGGGGCCCCAGAAATCTGTTGCGATTACTTCGCTGCCAGCTTGGCAGCGATCTTGGCGACATGGGCGCCCTGATAGTGGGCGGCCTCAAGGTCCTGCTTCGAAGGCATGCGGCTGCCGTCGCCGCCGGTGGTGGTGGAGGCGCCATAGGGCGAGCCACCCTTGATTTCGTCATGGCCCATCTGGCCGGCATAGGCGTAAGGCAGGCCAACAATCACCATGCCATGGTGCATCAGGACGGTGTGGAAGTTGAGGATGGTCGATTCCTGGCCGCCGTGCTGGTTGGCGGCACCGGACATCACCGAGCCAGCCTTGCCGACGAGAGCACCCTTGGCCCAGAGGCCACCGGTCTGGTCGATGAAGTTCTTCATCTGCGCGGCCATCATGCCATAGCGTGTTGGCGTGGCGAAGATGATGCCATCATAGTTGGCCAGATCTTCCGGGCTGGCGATGGGGGCCTTCTGGTCCAGCTTGTAGTGGAACTGCTTGGCCACCGCTTCCGGCACCAGTTCTGCCACACGCTTCACATCAACCTGCGCACCAGCGGATTTGGCACCTTCCGCCGCAGCATTGGCCATGGCTTCCATGTGGCCCCAGGAAGAGTAATAAAGAACAAGAATCTTCGTCATGGTTTTTCCTTTCAAGTGACGTGACGTGCCGCGGCGCAGGTTTTGCACCGCTGAACTTTTTTAAATGTAACTTTTGTAGTTCCCAATAGTGTCACCTCTGCTGCAATGCAATAGGCCGCCGCAAAAAAGGTGGATAGTTTCACGGCGCTATGGGCAAGCCCGGGAAAATGGCGCAATGTGCCGCAAAAGCATGGAGTTAAGCCCGTGGAGTACAAGGCCCCGCACAACCTCACCATCGTCAGCCATCCGCTGGTGCTGCACAAGCTTTCGCTGATGCGCGACAAGAACACGCCAACCGCCGTGTTCCGGCAGCTTTTGCGCGAGATCAGCCTGCTGCTCGCCTATGAAGTGTGCCGCGACCTGCCGATCACCACGACGCGCATCGAAACGCCGCTGGCGCCGATGGATGCTCCGGTGCTGAAGGGCAAGAAGCTGGTGATTGTGTCGGTGCTGCGGGCGGGCAATGGCCTTCTCGAAGGCATGCTGGAACTGCTGCCGTCAGCGCGGGTTGGCCACATCGGCCTTTACCGTGACCCCAAGACTCTGCAGCCAGTGCAATATTACATGAAGGTGCCGGAAGACATTGCCGACCGCCTGACCATTGTGGTGGATCCGATGCTGGCCACCGGCAATTCGGTGGCGGCCGCGGTGAGCCGCCTCAAAGAGCGCGGCGCCAAGGATTTGCGACTGGTGACGCTGCTTTCCGCACCCGAAGGCATCATGCGCTTCCATCAGGCGCACCCGGATGTGCCGATTTTCACTGCGGCGCTGGACAGCCACCTCAATGACCACGGCTATATCGTGCCGGGCCTGGGCGATGCCGGCGACCGGATGTTCGGCACGAAATAACGCCACGTTAAGCATGCGCCGGATTTAGCGCGGCGTTAAAACTTGCAGCAAGGATTGGCCCGCTAGGCTGGCGCTTGTGATGAGTGCTGCCCCTTCCCCCCTGGCCCAAAAGTTCCAACGCGCCGACGGTTCTCCCCGGCGCGTGCTTTATGCCGAAGACCAGATCACCTCGCGGGTGGTGACCAAGGCCATGCTGGAGCGCATGGGCTTTCTGGTTGATGCGGTGGAAGATGGCGAGCTGGCGCTGAACGCGGCGCGCAATGACAATTATGACGTGATCCTGCTCGACATCGAAATGCCGGTAATGGACGGCGTCACGGCCGCGCGCTCGATCCGGGCCGAGCTTTCGCATTGCGCGGATACGCCCATTCTGGCGCTGTCGGCCTTCTTGGCTGATTCCACCGAACATTCAGAATGGCGCGATGCCTTTGACAGCGCCCTGCCCAAGCCCGCCAACAGCAACGAGCTGCTGAAGGCGATGACCTCGGCCGTGGCCTTCAAGACGGCGCGGGCCAAGCCCATTCCGGCCATGCCCGCGGCCTCTGACATTGTGGCAGCGCTGCGCGGCAATCTTTCACCTTCCATCTGGGGCCGGCTGATGGGCATGGCGCAGGATGAGATGAGCCACCAGATCAACACGCTTGGGGCGGCCGAAGAGGCGCGGGACCAGGCGATGGCTGATCATGTGCGCGCCAGCATCCGGGGCCTCGCCGCCAGCTTTGGCGCGCAGGAGATCATGGTTCTGGCCGCCACCGCGGCACCCGGCCGCCTGCGCGAAGCGCTGCACAGTTTCGGGCGTTAAGTTCAATTACAAACAAAAATGCCGTGATGCGCCAGGTTTGCGGCGCTGCTCACGGCTTTTGGCATTTCCTGCCCGTTGCGGGCTTTAGTCCTGCTTGGTGTCCATCGCCTCGAGGGATTTCAGGACCTTCAATTCTTCCAGCAATTCCGGGCTCAAGGCCTTGGATTGGCGGAAATTGCGGTATTGGCTGGCGATCTGCGGCTTTTTCATTTTCAAATTCCTTGGGTTGCGGGTGGTGATACAGCAATGAAGCTAAGGAAGACTAAAACCCGGCCGCTGAATGAACCCGGAAGATGCGGTTCATGGGGCATTCATGTGGCGCAAGCGCGGCGCGTCAAAAAAGATGGGGGCAAGCCCGGCAGTTCACATGAATTTGAATGGCAGGCCGGGGAATAAGCGTTAGGGTTTAAGTGTAACGGCTTTGGTGGCAAATGCCCGTAAATTGGAGAATGAGATGTTTTCAAGGTTTCAATTTGGCTTGATGGCTGGTGTTCTGGCGCTTTCGTTGGGGGCTGGCGTGGCGCTGGCGGCGATGAGCGCCGATGATGCGATCAAGGCCCGCAAGGCTTGCATGAAGGACGGCCATGGCGGTGTCCTCAAGGTTGCCATTCCCATCATGAAGGGCGAGAAGCCGTTTGATGGCGCGGCCCTGAAGGCTGCTTTCGACGCTGAAGACGCCGCGTGCAAGGATTGGTCGATGTGGTGGGGTGCCGACACCCAGAAGGGCGACAAGGAACAGACTCACGCCCTTCCCGCCATCTGGACTGACGCCAAGGGCTTCGAGGCCGCCGGTACGGCCTGGTACAATGCTGACCAGAACCTCCGCAAGGCCGCTGATCTGGCCAGTTTCAAGGCCGCCTTCCCGGCCGTTGGCGATGGTTGCAAGGGCTGCCACGAAAAGTTCCGCGCGCCGCTGCAATAAGGCAGAAGATGAAACGCTTTCTCCAGGCCCTGGTGCTGCTCGCAGCGCTGGGGCTTGGGCTTTTCTGGGTGATGACGGCGCCGGTTCCAGTGCCGCAGGCTGATTTCAAGGTGGCGGATGCCAACCTTGAGAATGGCAAGCTGCTGTTCAATGCCGGCGGCTGCATTTCCTGCCATGCCGCGCCGGATGCGCGCGATGTGCCTTCCGGCGGCACACCGCTGAAAACGCCGATCGGCACGCTTTATCCGCCCAACCTGACGCCTGATGAGGAAACCGGGCTGGGCCGCTGGCAGTTCTATCAATTCCAGGCCGCCATGCAGAAGGGCCTGTCACCGGATGGCAGCAACCTCATTCCGGCCTTCCCCTATGGCTCCTACCGCAGCATGAAGCTGCAGGATGTGGCCGACCTGTGGGGCTATCTGCGCTCGCTGCCGCCTGTCAAAAACGCTGTGCCGCCGCATGAGGTGGTGGGCCTTGGTCTGGTGCGGCGCGGTCTGACCTTCTGGAAAATGCTGGCGCTGCAGGATGGGCTTTGGGTGCCGGATGCCACGCAAAGTGCAGCGTGGAACCGCGGCGCCTATCTCGTCAACGGGCCCGGCCATTGCCAGGAATGCCACACGCCGCGCACGCTGTTCATGGCGCTGGATGGCGCGCGCGCCTTCCGCGGCGGGCCGCACCCCGAGGGCAAGGGCACAGTGCCCAGCCTGCATGGGCTGGTGGAGCGGCAGCGCTACAAGGATGCCGCCGACCTGGTGCTGGCCTTCCAGAACGGCGAAGCTTACGGCTATGAGCACATGAGCAGCGGCGGCATGGGAGAAGTGCAGAGCAATCTTTCCAAGCTGCCGGAAGACGACCTCAAGGCGATTGCCGAGTATCTATTGAGTTTGAAGTAGCCAGGCCTTGACGGCGGCGGCAGATGCTTCCGGATATTCCAGCGTAGGGAAATGGCCGCAATCCGGCAGCAACACGCTTTGGCCATGAGGCACGGCGCTGGCGATTTTCGCGGCGGTTTCCGGCGGGGAGAACTGGTCATGATCGCCCCACAGGCACAGCACCGGGCAGGTGATTTCGCCCATGCGGGGCCAAAGATCAGCGCGATGCGCCAGTGCATCGGATTGGCGCGCGAAAGGTTCCGGGCCCATGGCGCGGGACATGGCGCGAAATGCCTCCATGGTTGCCACGCCGCGGGGGCCGGGCAGATGTGAGATGATCTTTCCCATCTCTTGCAGCACATTCTCGAATTCGCCGCCGCGCACGCGCTCTGAGCGCTTGAGGCCAGCGGCCTGATCGGCCACTGGGCCGGGGCCGGAGCCAATGAGGACGAGGCCTTTCACCCGCCCCGGTGCCGCCAGCGCAACCTCCATCGCCACGCGCGCGCCGAAGGACGTGCCCATCAGGATGAATGCGGCAGGCGCCCGCGCAAGCACTTGCGCCACGCAGCCTTCCAGACGGTCAGCAGTGGCGATGATGGCTTGGCCGGGCGTGCCCAGCGCCGCATTGAACGGCGCATAGAGGCCAGCATCACAGCCAAGGGCGGGGATTTGGACGAGGGGGAGCATGGCATCTGGCTTAGCATGGGCCGCGCCATTGCTCCATTGGTCATTGCCAGAAGCCAGACGGGTAACCAAAAACTGCAGCGCGAGTTGATGCGCCGCCGCGCTTCGCCCATATTGCTGTCATCCAAAGAGCGCCAAGGGGCAGTGGAGCTTTTGCACAATGGACAAATCGCGGCCAAAACCACTTCCTCTCATTCCATGGGATACATGGCAGGAGAAGCTGGGCATCAGTGTGCTGGCCTTGGCGCTTGCGGGCGTTTTCATTGGCGTGACCTTCTGGACAAGTTTCGACACGCCCTTGTCACGCCGGGAAGCAACCTGCCGTCTGCAAAGCTGGGGCTATTGGCAGCCTTCCACCAAAGGCGATACCGCGCGCATGGTGGCAAGATGCACCTTGCCTGACAACACACTCATCAGCCTGTCCCAGCCCATTGGCTGGACGCCGCCGGAAATCGGTGCGGACATCAACATTGTGATTATTGATTACCGGCTTTCAGGCCGGGCCTATTTCGCCAAATGAAAACGCGGCACCTTCCGGCACCGCGTTTGCCATTTCATCCGTGAACGGATGAATTATTCGTTGGCCGCTTCGGGGGCGGCTTCACCGCCCTGTTTCTTGGTGAGGTCTTCGCCGGTGGTTTGATCAACAGCCTTCATCGACAGCTTGATCTTGCCGCGGTTGTCGAAGCCCATGAGCTTCACCTTGACCACGTCGCCTTCCTTGACCACGTCCGACGTCTTCTGCACGCGCTTGTCGGCGAGTTCGGAAATGTGCACGAGGCCGTCCTTGGCGCCGAAGAAGTTCACGAAAGCGCCGAAGTCCATGATCTTGACGATCTTGCCTTCGTAGATTTCGCCCACTTCGGGTTCCGACACGATGCCCTTGATCCACTTCAGCGCGGCGGTGATCGAAGCGCCCGAGGAAGAAGCCACCTTCACGGTGCCGTCGTCCTGGATGTCGATCTTGGCGCCGGTCTTTTCCACGATTTCGCGGATGACCTTGCCGCCGGTGCCGATCACTTCACGGATCTTGTCGGCGGGGATCTTGATGGTTTCGATGCGCGGGGCATGCTCACCCAGGCTGGAGCGCGCATTGGTGAGCGCTTCGGCCATCTTGGAGAGGATGTGCATGCGGCCATCCTTGGCCTGCCAGAGGGCCACCTTCATGATCTCCTCGGTGATGCCGGTGATCTTGATGTCCATCTGCAGCGAGGTGACGCCATTCGACGTGCCGGCCACCTTGAAGTCCATGTCGCCCAAGTGATCTTCATCGCCCAGGATGTCGGAGAGAACGGCAAAGCGCTCGCCCTCCTTGATCAAGCCCATGGCGATGCCGGCCACGGGGGCCTTCAGCGGAACGCCCGCATCCATCAGCGACAGCGAAGCGCCGCAGACGGAAGCCATGGAGGAAGAGCCGTTGCTCTCGGTGATCTCGGAGACCACGCGGATCGTGTAGGGGAACTCATCCGCCTTCGGCAGCATCGGGTGGATGGCGCGCCAGGCGAGCTTGCCATGGCCGATTTCGCGGCGGCCGGTGGCGCCCATGCGGCCCACTTCACCCACCGAGAAGGGGGGGAAGTTGTAGTGCAGCATGAAGGTTTCCTTGTACATGCCGTCCAGGCTGTCGACGTATTGCTCGTCTTCGCCCGTGCCCAGCGTGGTGACAACCAGCGCCTGGGTTTCACCGCGGGTGAACAGCGCCGAGCCGTGGGTGCGCGGCAACACGGAAGCTTCGGCGATGATCGGGCGCACCGTCTTGGTGTCGCGGCCGTCAATGCGGTGGCCGGTGTCGAGGATGTTGTTGCGGACGATGTCCTTTTCCAGATGCTTGAAGGCTTCGCCGACCTTCTGCTCGGAAGGGGCGGCCGGGTCTTCCTTGTTGACCAGGGCAGCCTTCACCGCATCCTTCACCTTGGCGACGGCGTTCTGCCGGTCTTCCTTCTTGGCGATGGCATAGGCGGCGCGCAGGTCCTTCTCGGCCTGCTTCTTCACGGCCTTGAAGAGTGTTTCTTCGTCGGAGGGGTTGAACGCGCGCGGCTCACGGGCGGAACGCTCTGCCAGGCGGATGATCGCCTCGATCACCGGCTGGAAGCCCTGGTGGCCAAAGGTGACGGCGCCGAGCATCACTTCCTCGCTCAGCTCCTTGGCTTCGGATTCGACCATGAGCACGGCATCGCCGGTGCCGGCGACGACGAGATCAAGGGTTGATTCCTTCATCTGCTCGACAGTGGGGTTCAGCACATATTCGCCGTTCACCACGCCCACGCGGGCAGCGCCCACCGGGCCCATGAAGGGAATGCCCGAAAGGGTGAGTGCGGCAGAGGCGGCCACCATGGCCACGATGTCGCTGTCATTCTCAAGGTCATAGGAAACCGTGGTGGCGATCACCTGGGTTTCGATCTTGAAGCCTTCGGGGAAGAGCGGGCGGATGGGGCGGTCGATCAGGCGCGAGATCAGGGTCTCGCGTTCCGTCGGGCGGCCTTCACGCTTGAAGTAGCCACCAGGGATCTTGCCGGCGGCATAGGTCTTTTCCTGGTAGTTCACGGTCAGGGGGAAGAAGTCGATGCCGGGCTTTTCAGCGCGGGCGGCCACGGCGGTGGCGAGAACGGTGGTTTCACCGTAGGTGGCGAGCACAGCGCCATCGGCCTGCCTGGCCATGCGGCCAGTTTCGAGGCGGAGCGTCTTGCCGCCCCATTGGATTTCCTCAACGTCAATGTTGAACATTACTGTTATTCCTTATTGGTTCTTCGCTGTCGCTTGAAGCACCGACCCTATGGACAGCATCCCCTTTGAACCTTGCGCGCCCGGCCCTATTGCCAAACGCCCTGTCGGGGACGCAGGCAGCAATCCGGTGTCTGCCCGCTCGTATCTTTCTTCTCCCTCCCCCTTGTGGGGAGGGCCGGGGTGGGGGTCGCTCTGAACTTTCCGCTTTTGACTAGGAGCCAAAGCTGAAAATGCGGAGCGACCCCCACCCTTAATCCCTCCCCACAAGGGGGAGGGAAATTTCACTTTAGCGGCGGATGTCCAGGCGCTTGATCAGCGACTGATAGCGCGCGTCATCCTTGCTCTTGAGATAGTCGAGCAGCGAACGGCGGGCGGCCACCATCTTCAGCAGGCCACGGCGGGAATGGTTGTCCTTCTTGTGGCTCTTGAAGTGTTCGGTGAGATAGTTGATGCGCTCGGTGAGCAGGGCGACCTGCACTTCGGGCGAGCCGGTGTCACCGGCCTTGGTTGCATATTCCTTCACAAGCGCGTTCTTGCGCTCAGCAGTCATCGTCATGGTTCGTCTCCGGACATCAAAGGTTGAACAAACGCCTGATCTTGAGGCTGCCCTGGCTGACTTCGCCGATGCCGACGAGATCCGTGCCATGCCGCACCAAAACCGCCGCCTCGCTGATGGGTGCACTTGCACCCCGCAGCAGAACCTTCTGGCCCTGCCGGAGTTTGGCGGCATCGTTCCCCACAACGGCCAGTGCCGGGATGCCGTCCAGCACGGTCTCAATGGGTAAAAGGGCCTCTTGGAGGCCCTCGATGCCGCCCCTATGGCCCATTTCCTCCAGCTTTTCCAGCGAAATCATGTGGACTTCGGCAAGCCCGCCCACCTGAACGCGGCGCAAGGCCGAGACATGGGCAAGGCAGCCAAGCTTGCGGCCCATGTCGCGCGCCAGCGAGCGGATATAGGTGCCCTTGCCGCAGACCACCTCGAATTCAGCGTGATCCGCGCTGGCGGCTCCGAGCAGCCGCAGGGCCTCGATGGTGACAGGGCGTTCGGCCATTTCGGGCGCTTCACCGGCCCGGGCAAGGTCATAGGCGCGTTCGCCATCAATCTTGATTGCCGAAAAGGCCGGCGGGGCCTGCAGGATTTCGCCGGTGAAGGAAGAAAGTATCGCCTCGATATCGTTCCGGCTGGGGCGCGTTGCCGATTGTGCCGTAACCTGGCCTTCAAGGTCATCGGTGCTGGTTTCAGCACCCCAGGCGGCCGTGAAGCGATAGGTCTTGCGGCCATCCATGGCCCATTGCACGGTCTTGGTGGCCTCGCCCAGTGCGATGGGCAGCAGGCCGGAGGCCAGCGGGTCCAGCGTGCCGCCATGGCCAGCCTTTTCGGCGTTGAACAGCCAGCGGACCTTGCCCACGGCCTGGGTGGAGGACATGCCATAGGGCTTGTCCAGCGCTATCCAGCCATTGATTTTGTTACGGATTTTCTTCAATCGGGCTCACAAAATGGCAAAGTTTGCCAAAACCTGCTCGGCAATCGCTGCGCTCATCACTCGCCCTTTTTCAGGTCGCGCGCCACTTCCGGGCGGTGCAGCAGGTCATCGATCTTGTTGGCGTAATCCAGCGCAGTATCGATGCGAAACCGGATTTCGGGCATGTATTTCATGTCCAGCCTCGGGGCCAACAGGCCGCGGATGAATTTGCGGTTCCGGTTCAAGGCCTCCAGCGCTTGCTGTTCCTTGCCCAGGATCAGGCTGCGCATATAGGCCGTGGCGATCTTGAGATCGGGCGACACCTGCACCTCGGTAATGGACGGGGCCAGCCGGTCAATCTCTGGATCTCCCACATCGCCGCGCTGGATGACTTCGGCCAAGGCATGGCGGATCAGTTCTCCGGCGCGGAGCATGCGTTGCGAAGGGGCGGAAGAATGGCTCATGATTGTTCCATACTCCCCCGGACGCAGGTTGCAAGGGGCTTGGGCCGGTGCCAAAGGGGCTCTTGGCCCTGACGCGAAAGCGAGTCGATGAACACCACCTCCTACCCCACGCCGATGCGGCGCGGCCTGCTCACCTGGTATTGCTATCTGCTGGTCGGCTTTTTCACCTATCTGCTCAACATCCAGGGCAACATCCTGCCTTTCCTGCAATCCGAGCTGAAATTGAGCTACCGGGACGCCAGCCTGCATTTCAGCGCCATTGCGCTGGGCATGATCGTGGTCGGGCTGTTTGGCGATGGCATCACCGGGCGCCTCGGGCGGCGCAACGCCTTGTGGCTGGCTTCGGCCAGCGTGATGGCGGGTGCTGTTCTGCAATGCCTGGCGCCCAATGCCGCCACCAGCATTGCCAGCTGCTTTCTCATCGGCTGCCCGGGCAGCCTGATCCCCGCCATTGCGTTTGGCCTTATCGGCGACATTCAGAAAGAGCACAGCGATGTGGCCTTTGGCGAGGCCAGCGCCATCACCTATGTGTTTGGCATCTTGGGGCCTTTGGCCATTTCGCTGAGCCTGATGCTGGGGGCCGGCTGGCGCAATGCGCTGCTGCTGGGCGCGGCTTTGGGCGTGATCATCGTGTTTTCCTTCCGCCGGGTGGTGATTGCCGATGTGGCGCAGGGGCCTGAGGGCAGGCATGGGCGGCTTCCCCCCGCCTATTGGGCCTTCTGGTGCCTCCTCGCCTCGGTTGTGGCGCTGGAATTTTCCGTGCTTTTCTGGGCGCCGGCCTATCTTGAACGCGTGGCCGGGCTTTCCACCGCCACGGCGGCGGCCAGCGCTGCCGCCTTCTCGGTGGCGATGATTGTGGGCCGGGCGGCGGGCTCATTCCTGGTGCGCCGGATTTCCGCGCCCAAGCTTCTGGTGGCCGCCCTGCTGGTCTCGGCTGGGGGCTTTCTGGTCTACTGGGGTGTGGCACAATCCACTGCCGCCGTGGCGGGCCTGTTCATGCTGGGGCTTGGCATTGCGCCGCTTTACCCGCTCACCGTCGGGCTGGCGATTGCCGCGGCGGGGCCGCAGACCGCCAGCGCCTCAGCGCGGTTCATGCTGGCGGTGGGGATTTCCATCCTGTCGATGCCTGCCCTGCTTGGCGCGCTGGCTGATGCCTTTGGTCTGCATGCGGCGCATCTGGTGCTGCCGGGGCTGGTGCTGGCGGGGCTGGCGTTCCTGGGCATTGGCCTCGCCGTCCGCAAGAGAGAACCTGCGCTGGGCTGACCCAAGGGGATGGTCTGGACAGGGCGGCCTGAACAGGGCCTAGCACCATCGTATGTTCATGAAATGTTCGAAAATCTGCCATGCAAATCGCATGTTTGTCTCCCGCCCGTGATGCTGCTAGCCTCGGCCCATGTTTTTTGTTGATCTGCGTAAAATGCCCAAGGTGACCTTCAGGAAGCTGGGGCGCCACAAAGCAACCGGCATGGCCCATATCCCCATGGACCGGCGATTGGACAGCCATATCGAAATCGACAGCCGCCTGAAGGGCCGCGAGAAGTTTGAAACTTATCTTCACGAGGCACTGCACCTCGCGCTGCCGGACCTGCCCGAAGAAGACGTGCTGAAAGCGGCGCGCTTCCAGGCCCTTGTGGCCTGGGCGGAGGGCTACAGGCACCGCGGCAAGCCCAATTCTTCTTCGCAATAAATCAGTCGCGGCTCCACGCATCCGCAATGGCCCGCCTCAAGCGGGCCATCAATCTGCGGCATCAAGCATTGGCGATGCAGGCAGGTTCGAGATGGCCTGGTTCATGGGTGGCCCGCCTCAAGCGGGCCATGACGTGACCGGAGTGAGCGTTGTTGGCCGTCACTCCAGCGTTCTTGCCACCTTCTCCACGCGGAAGCATTCGATGACGTCGCCGGCGCGCATGTCCTGATAGTTTTCGAAGGCCATGCCGCATTCCTGGCCCACTTGCACTTCCTTCACTTCATCCTTGAAGCGCTTGAGCGTGGAAAGCGTGCCTTCGTGGATGACCACGTTGTCGCGGATCAGGCGCACCTTGTTGCCGCGCTGCACCGAGCCTTCGGTGACCTGGCAACCGGCAACCTTGCCCACCTTGGTGATGTTGAACACCTCGAGGATCTTGGCGTTGCCCATGAAGGTTTCGCGCAGTTCCGGCGAAAGCTTGCCGGCCATGGCGGCCTTGATGTCGTCCACCAGATCGTAAATGATGTTGTAGTAGCGGATCTCGATGCCCTGCTGCTGGGCCGCGTCGCGCGCCTGCACATTGGCACGCACGTTGAAGCCCAGAACCACGGCACCAGAGGCGGAAGCCAGGGAGATGTCGCTCTCGGTGATGCCGCCCACGGCGTAATGCACCACGCGGGCCTTGATCTCGTCGTTGCCCAGCTTTTCCAGCGCCTGCACGATGGCTTCGGCAGAACCCTGCACGTCGGCCTTGACCAGGATGGGGAATTCCTTGCGGCCGGACTGGCCGATCTGGCTCATCATCTGCTCAAGGGTGTTGCGCGCACCGCTGGCGCCGCGCTTGTCGCGCTTCTGGCGCTCACGGAAATCGGTGATCTCGCGGGCGCGGGCCTCGGTGGGCACCACGTCAAACTTGTCGCCGGCTTCCGGCGCAGAGTTGAGG
Source organism: Alphaproteobacteria bacterium (assembly GCA_028868695.1). Taxonomy (GTDB): domain Bacteria; phylum Pseudomonadota; class Alphaproteobacteria; order Rhizobiales; family Aestuariivirgaceae; genus Aestuariivirga. The sequence goes on from JAGWTZ010000011.1 coordinate 61,571, forward strand.
CCAAGAACCTCAACCGGGAAGGAGGGCGGAGCATCCTTCACCTGCTGGCCCTTGTCGTCCACCAGGGCGCGCACGCGGCCCCAGGCCGAGCCGGCCACGAAGATGTCGCCCTGCTTCAGCGTGCCGCGCTGCACGAGCACGGTGGCCACCGGGCCGCGGCCCTTGTCGAGCTGGGCTTCGACCACAAGGCCGGAGGCTTCACGGTTCGGATTGGCGCGCAGGTTCAAGACTTCAGCCTGCAGCAGGATGGTTTCCAGCAGCTTGTCGAGGTTGGTGCCCTTGAGGGCGGAGACTTCCACATCCAGCGTGTCGCCGCCCATGCTTTCCACGACGATCTCGTGTTGCAGCAGGTCCGTGCGCACCCGGTTCGGGTTGGCGGATTGCTTGTCCATCTTGTTGATGGCAACGATGATCGGCACCCCCGCCGCCTTGGCGTGGTTGATGGATTCAATCGTCTGGGGCATCACGCCGTCATCAGCAGCCACCACGAGGATGGCGATGTCGGTGGCCTTGGCGCCGCGGGCGCGCATCGAGGTGAAAGCCTCGTGGCCGGGCGTGTCGATGAAGGTGACAAGGCCGTTGGGCGTTTTCACCTGATAGGCGCCGATGTGCTGGGTGATGCCGCCGGCTTCACCGGAGACCACATTGGTCTTGCGGATGGCATCGAGCAGCGAGGTCTTGCCATGGTCGACGTGGCCCATGATGGTGACCACGGGCGGGCGCGGCATGAGGGTTTCCTCGGCGTCGGCGCCGGTGTCGAGGCTGTCGACCACGTCGGTTTCCGACACGCGCTTGACCTTGTGGCCCATTTCCTCGGCGATGAGCTGGGCAGTGTCGGCATCGATCGTGTCGTTGATCGTGTGCATCTGGCCCTGGCGCATCAGGAACTTGATGATATCCACCGCACGCTCGGCCATGCGGTTGGACAGTTCCTGGATGGTGATCACTTCCGGAATGGTGATTTCACGGCTGACCTTTTCGGTGGGCTTCTGGAAGCCCTGGGCCTGCTTCTTCAAACGCTCGGTGCGGCGGCGGAAGGCAGCGACTGAACGTCCGCGTTCGCCCTCGTCATCCGACATGGCGTTTTCAACGGTGAGCTTGCCGCGGCGCTTGTCGGCATCGGCCTTGGTGCGGGTGGGCACCGGGGCCGGGATCACGCGCTTGACGGCGGGGGCGGCGGTGCGGCCGGCGCCTGCGGTCTTGGCGCGCGGGCGCTCATCTTCATCTTCATCACGGGCAGCAGCAGGCGCAGCCTTGGGGGCCAGCTTGCGGGCGGCCTCTTCGGCCTTGCGGCGGCCTTCTTCCTCGGCGCGGTGGCGGGCGTCATCCTCGGCCTTGCGCTTGGCAGCGGCCTCACGCTCCACCCGGTCATGCTCTTCCTGGATCTTGCGGCGGGCGGCTTCTTCTTCCTGGCGCTTGCGGTCTTCGGCCTCGCGCACCTTGGCGCCGGCCAGCGCGCGCTCACGCGCCTCGCGTTCCTCAGGCGAAAGGGTGCGCAGCACCACGCCGGGGCGCGGCGGGGGCGGAGCCACAGGGCGCGGCGGCGGCGGGGCCTGCTCTGCCACGCGGGCCTGGGGCTGGAATTTCGGCTTGTCTTCCACGGGCGCGGCAGGGCCTTCACCAAAACGCTTGCGCTTGGTTTCCACCACCACGGTCTTGGTGCGGCCATGGGCAAAATTCTGCTTCACCCGCGACTGTTCGACAGCCGGGCGCTTCAGGCTCAGCGTATGGCCGCCCGGGCGGTTGCCTGACTTGTCGTTGGTGTCGTTCGTATCGCTCATACCCTGCCTAATCCAAAACCTTCGTGTCTACGCTGTCGTACTGCGCCATGTCTTGCGCCAAAGCCAGCAGCTTCTGGCTTTGCCCGCCTGCCTTGAGCGCGGCATGTACCACATTTTCACGGCCAAATGCCAAGCTCATTTCACTGGCCGAAAACAAATCCAAAACTGCGGCATTTGCGGCACATTTCCGGTTCAGCTTGGCCTTGCCATCGGCCGCCGCCTCGCTCGCATGCAGCAGCACCAGAACCTGGCCTTTTTCAAGCGCCTCTTCCACCTTCATGAAGCCGGAAACCGCCAGCCCCGCCTTGCGGCAAAAGGCCAGCGCGGCCAGTGCATCGGCCCGGAGCAGCCGCGCCACCAGACCGGCAAGATCGGGGTCAACCTTCGCCTCCGCCCCCAGCGCGCGGGCAAAGGCGCCGCGCTTCACGGCCTCGGCCACCATGGCGTGGCTTCTGGTTACCCAGCAGCCCCGGCCCGGCAGCTTGCGCCGCAGGTCCGGCACCACGGCGCCATCGGGCGCCAGCACAAAGCGGATCAGTTCGCTGTCAGGCTTTTGCTGCCTGGTGACGATGCATGTCCGCTCTGGCAAGGTTTCCTCAGGCTCCAATCAGTTGGCGGCCTCCTCAGCCGGGGCCGCCTCGGCGGGCGCCTCAATCCAGCCCAGCTGGACGCGGGCCTTCATGATCATGTCCTGCGCCTCGGCGGAGGACACGTCATGACCGGAAAGCGCGCCAGCGTGCTTCACGGTCTCGCCATTCTTGCGCTCGTTCCAGCCGATCAGGTCATCGGTGGCGCAATCGGCGAAATCCTCAAGCGACTTGATGCCCTTCTCGCCCAGCGCCACCAGCATGGCGGGGGTGAGGCCTTCAAAGGCCTTGAGGTCATCCTTCACGCCCAGGGCGATGCGCTTTTCCTCAAGCTCCTTGGCCTCACGCTCGAGATATTCACGGGCGCGGGTTTGGAGTTCTTCGGCAGTGGCGTCATCAAGGCCCTCGATGGAGGCAATCTCATGGGCATCCACCAGGGTGAGTTCCTCCACCTTGTCGAAGCCTTCGGAAGCGAGAAGCTGGGCCAGTGTCTCATCCACGTCCAGCGCCTCGACGAAGCGGGCGGTGCGGGTGGCAAATTCCTTCTGGCGGCGCTCGGATTCCTCGGCCTCGGTCATGATGTCGATGTCCCAGCCGGTAAGCTGTGAGGCGAGGCGCACGTTCTGGCCGCGGCGGCCGATGGCCAGCGACAGCTGTTCATCCGGCACCACGACCTCGATGCGCTCAGCCTCTTCATCCAGCACCACCTTGGCCACTTCGGCCGGCGCCAGGGCGTTGACCACAAAGCTGGCCACATCCGGCGACCACTGGATGATGTCGATCTTTTCGCCCTGCAGCTCGTTCACCACGGCCTGAACGCGGCTGCCGCGCATGCCGACGCAGGCGCCCACCGGGTCAATCGAGCCATCCTTGGAACGCACGGCGATCTTGGCGCGCGAAGACGGATCACGCGCGACCGAAACAACTTCGACAATGCCGTCATAGATTTCCGGCACTTCCTGGCCGAACAGCTTGGCCATGAATTGCGGATGGGTGCGCGAAAGGAAAATCTGCGGCCCGCGCTGTTCGCGGCGCACGTCATAGACATAGGCGCGGATGCGGTCGCCCTGCCTTGGGGTTTCGCGCGGCAGGGTTTCATCGCGGCGGATGATGCCTTCACCGCGGCCAAGGTCAACGATCACGTTGCCATATTCCACGCGCTTGATCAGGCCGGAGATGATGTCGCCGATACGGTCCTTGTATTCGTCATACATGCGCTCACGCTCGGCATCGCGCACCTTCTGCACGATGGTCTGCTTGGCGGACTGGGCGGCGATGCGGCCGAATTCGATGGGCGGCAGGGCTTCGGCGATATAGTCGCCCACCTGGGCGGCAGGGTTGCGCTTGGCGGCTTCGGCCAGCGAAATCTGCTTGGCGTCATCCTCCACCTTTTCGACCACCTGCAAGAGGCGGTTCAGGCGGGTTTCGCCGGTGCGGGCGTCAATCTCGGCGCGGATCTCGTTTTCCGCGCCATAGCGGGCCTTGGCGGCCTTGGTGATGGCTTCTTCCATCGCTTCCAGCACGATCGCCTTGTCGATCGACTTTTCGCGGGCCACGGCATCGGCGATCTGCAACAGCTCAAGGCGGTTGGCGGATACTGCAGAATTAGCCATTGTTGTCTTCCTCTTCGGGTTGGATCTGGTCTTCGTCGATTTCGGCGCCATCGCCATAGCCCTTGGGCAGGCGGGCCTTGGCGGCCTCGATCAATTCATCTGTGAGCACGAGATGGGCATCGGCGATGTCGGCAAAGGGCACGCCCACCAGCAGCTGCTCGCCGCCCTTTTCAGGGTTGTCGATGTACAGGCGCACTTCGCCTTCATGGAAGCCTTCGAGAGCCCCGCGGAAACGCTTGCGGCCCGCCACCGGCACGGCCATTTCGATCTTGGCATCATGGCCGGCCCAGGCCTCGAAATCAGAGGGGCGCACCAGCGGGCGGTCTATGCCCGGAGATGAGACCTCGAGATGGTATTTGGACGAGATGATATCGGCCACATCCAGCATCGGCGAAAAGGCGCGGCTGAAATTCTCGCAATCATCAATGGTGAAGGTGCCGTCGGCACGCTCGGCCATGATCTGCACGGTGGAGCCGAACATCTTCACGCGCACCAGCCTGAAGCCCATGTCGGCCAGCACCGGTTCGGCCAGGGCGGCCACACGGGCGGCGGGGCCCTGCTCCCGGGCCAATCTTTGTTCTGTCTGTTCTGTCATTTCTAAGTACAAAAAAAGCGGGCCCCTCGCGGGACCCACCCCATCAATCTTCGCGATGTGAGTGAATTCGTTAAGCGGATATAGTCGCTTTTGGGCCGCTAATCAAGAGCCTTGGCCGGGAAGGGCCAGGCGGAGGCTGCGATGGCGATGAGGATGAGGGCGCCGCCGATGAATGTGGCGGCCGGCGGGATTTCAGCGAAGGCCAGCCAGGCGAGAACCGGCTGGATGGGGACTTCGAGATTGCTGATCAGGGCGGCCTCGCTGGATGGCAGCAGCTTGGACCCCTCATTGAGCAAGACCGAGGCGACTGAAAACACCAGGCCGAAAAGCGCCAGGATGAGAATCTCGTGACCAGAAACCGTGAAAGGATCGCCCCACAGCAGCGAAGGCGGCAAGACCAGCAGAGATGAGACAATGGCGGCACCTGCGGCCGGCGTTTGCGGATATTTGCGGAAGATGGAAAGCCCGATCGCCACCGTGCATGTCATCCACAAGGCCAGTGCATCGCCTCCCAGATGGAGCGTGCCGAGGGAGCCGGCGGCAATCACCGCCACGCCCGCCAGCGCGGCGAGGCTTGCGGCAATCACGATGGTGCGCGGCCTTTCCCTGAACCAGAACCAGGCCACAAGTGCCGTGATGATGGGCGCGCTGCCATAGATCATCGAGACATTGGCGATGGAGGTGAGCTTGTAGGCATGCAGATAGGCGATGGTGCCCGTGGCCCAGACCAGCGCATTGGCCCAGCCGCTGCGGCCCAGGTTTGAAAGCTGGAATTTGAGCCTGCCGCGCCACGCCAGATAAAGCCCGGTGAACAGCGCGCCAAACACCGCCCGCCAGAAAATCACATCCCAGCCCGAGGCCGAAACGCCACGCGTGAACAGGCCCGGCGTTGAAAAGAGCAAGGCCGAAATGGCAACAACGGCCAGGCCTCTGGCGTGGGCTTGGGATGAGGAAGACATGGTGACCTGCTTGCCTTGTAGCAAGGCTTGCTGTCAATTTCTGTCAGCAGGCTAGACCAGCGTTGCCTCGATGATGGCCTTGAGGCCTTCCTCATTGACCAGCTCGGCGGCTTCGCTGGCGGGCAGCCATTTGCGGCGGCGCTCGTTCTTTTCCGGCCAATCGCCAAGGATGAGCTTCACATCGAGGGGATAGACGATCACCTCGGTTGGCACCAGCGCGCCGGATTTCTTGCGCTTGTCATAACGATAAGTGCCGATGGATTTCTTGCCAACCTTGCCCTCAACGCCCGCCTCTTCGAAGGCCTCGATGGCGGCGGCGTTCCAATCCTTCTTGCCCTTCATGGGCCAGCCCTTGGGGATGATCCAGCGCCGCGTCTCACGGGAAGAAACAAGCAGGATCTCAATGCCCTGGCCGTGTTTGCGGTAGGGCAGCGCGCCGACTTGCTTGTCCGGTTTCTTGGTCACAACAGGAAATGAGCCACCCAGTAAAGAATTGCGGACATGAGAGCAGAGGCGGGCATGGTGATGACCCAGGCCCAGACGATGCTGGAAGCAAGCCCCCAGCGCACAGAGGATGCGCGGCGCGCCGTGCCCGCGCCCACGATGGCACCGGTGATGGTGTGGGTTGTGGAAACGGGAATGCCAAGGCCTGAAGCCATGAACAGGGTCATGGCGCCTGCGAGATTGGCGCAGGCGCCCTGCATCGGCGAAAGCTTGGTGATCTTGGAGCCCATGGTGTGAACGATTCGCCAGCCACCCAGCATGGTGCCCAATCCCATTGTCACATAACAGGCGAAAATGGCCCAGCTTGGAACCGTGAATTCCTTGTAGACATGGTTGGAAAACAACAGCACGGCAATCACGCCAGCGGTTTTCTGTGCGTCATTGCTGCCGTGGCCCAGCGAATAAAGCGCCGAGGAAACTAGCTGCAGCTTGCGGAACACCCCATCTGCCCAAGCCGGGTTGGCTTTCACGAAGGCCCAGGACGCGGCGATCATCAACAGTATGGCGATCACAAAGCCGGTGAAGGGCGAGAGCACGATGGCATAGATGGTTTTTGACAGGCCGCCCCACACGATGGCGTTGAAGCCGGCCTTGGCCACGCCGGCGCCGACAATGCCACCCACCAGGGCGTGAGAAGACGAAGACGGAATGCCCGCCAGCCAGGTGATGACGTTCCAGGCGATGGCGCCGGCCAGTGCGCCAAAGACCACGGCGTTATCCACCAGATCGGGCGAAATGATGCCAGAGCCCACTGTCTTGGCCACATGGGCCTCAAACAGGAAGAAGGCGGCAAAGTTGAAGAGCCCAGCCCAGAGCACGGCCGGCACAGGCTTCAGCACACGGGTTGAAACCACCGTGGCGATGGCGTTGGCCGAGTCATGCATGCCATTCATGAAGTCAAAGGCCAGCGCCACGCCGATCAGCGCGATGATGCCGGGGGTAAGCAGCGAGGTATCCATTCCGGCGCCGCCTTACACGTGCTCGATCACGATGCCGTCGATGGTGTGGGCCACATCCTCAAACTTGTCGGCCACTTTTTCGAGATGGCCGAACAGTTCCGCGCCGATGATGAAGGCCATGGCATCCTTCCTGGCCTTGCCCTTGATCAAGGCCTTGAGGCCGTTTTCGTGGTGGCGGTCTGACTCATCCTCAATGGCGATCATCTTGCCGCAAAGCTGGTGCAGCTTGGCGGCATTGGGGCCGATATTGCGGAGCAGCGGCAGTGCCTCGGCGAGCAGCCTCGCCTGCTCCACCGCTTCATCGGCGATGATCTTCATGTTGGGCTCAAAGGCCGCGGTTTCATAGAGCAGGATGGCCTTGGCGGTCTTGTTCATTTGATCCACCGCGTCATCCATGTCGGTGATCAGGTTCTTGATGTCACCGCGGTCGAAGGGCGTGATGAAGCTCTTGCGCAGGGCCTCGTTCACATGCTCGGTGATGTGATCGGCCTCGTCCTCGGCTTTCATGAGGGCATCGCAATGCGCGGCGACGGATTTGCCGCCTTCGAAAATCGCCGCCAGTGATTTTGCGGCCGCGAGGCTCTTGGCGGCGTGGGCCTCGAACATGTCGAAGAACTTGTCTTCGCGCGGCATCAGCTTTTTCAGAAAGGCAACCATCGCAACCCTGTCCCGATTTGAATGTGACAATCATATGACAGATTCATTACGGGCCGGAAATGGGGATATTGGGCCTTGCGCACAGGTGTTTTGGCGCAAGCGGGGCTGGCTCAGACCTTGCGGAAGCGGAGATAGGCCGAGCCGCGGCCTTCGCGCCGGGCCTTGGCTTCATAGCGGGTTTGCACCCAGTTCTCGAAAGGCTGAGCGGGGTCTCCGCTTTCGGTGAACAGTTTTGAGGCCGCCACATATTCGCGCGTCCAGGCCACATAGTCCTCGATGTCGGAGGCAAAGCAGAACTCGCCCTGTGGCTTCAGGATGCGGGCAAACTGGGCAAGGTTGGCGGCGTTCACGAAGCGGCGCTTTTTCTGGCGCTCCTTGGGCCATGGGTCGGGGTAAAGGAGATAGATGCGCTCAAAGCTGGCGGCAGGCAGTTTTTCCAAAAGCACGCGGGCATCGCCATAATGCAGATGCAGGTTGGGCAGGTTGCGCGCAGCGATTTCGGCCAACAGCTTGGCCACGCCATTGAGGAAAGGCTCAGCCCCGATGTAAGCAAGTTCAGGGTGCAGGGCGGCCTGATGGGCGAGATGTTCGCCCCCGCCAAAGCCGATTTCGAGCACGCGGCGTTCGCCCAAGCCCGCCAGCGGGTTTTCCAGATCAACCGAAACCTGCGGCAGAAGGCTTTGCATCAGCTCGGCATGCTGCTTGCGCAACGGCTTGCCCTTGCGGCGGCCATAGAGCTGGAATTGCGGGCGGGGCGAGGTCATCGGCGGTTGTTGCCCCTCCCCCGGCGGGGGAAGGGCATGAGCGGTTTACTTCACGGCCTTCTTCAGCTTGGAGACAAGGTCGGTCTTCTCCCAGGAGAAGCCGCCATCCTTGTCTGGCTTGCGGCCGAAATGGCCATAGGCGGTGGTGCGGGCATAGATGGGCTTGTTGAGGTCGAGATGGGTGCGGATGCCGCGCGGTGAGAGATCCATCACCTTGCGGATGGCCTTTTCGAGCTTGGCTTCCGAGACCTTGCCGGTGCCATGCGTGTCGACATAGACCGAGAGCGGCTGGGCCACGCCGATGGCGTAGGAAAGCTGGATGGTGCAGCGGCGGGCCAGCTTGGCGGCCACCACATTCTTGGCCAGATAGCGCGCGGCATAGGCGGCGGAACGGTCCACCTTGGTGGGGTCCTTGCCGGAGAAGGCGCCACCGCCATGAGGGGCGGCACCGCCGTAGGTATCCACGATGATCTTGCGGCCAGTCAGACCGCAATCGCCATCGGGGCCGCCGATATAGAACTTGCCGGTGGGGTTCACGTGCCAGACCGTATCCTTCTTGATCCAGCCCTTGGGCAGGGCCTTCTTGACATAGGGTTCGATCAGCTTGCGCACTTCCTCGGAGGTCATGTCCTCGTCCATGTGCTGGTGGGACACGACGATCTGGGTGGCGGCCACGGGCTTGCCGTTCTTGTACTGAACGGTCACTTGGCTCTTGGAATCGGGGCCCAGGCGCTTTTCGCCGCCATGGCGGGCTTCGGCCAGCAGTTGAAGGATGCGCTGCGAATAATAAAGCGGGGCGGGGAACAGGTCTGGCGTTTCATCGCAGGCATAGCCGAACATGATGCCCTGGTCGCCGGCTCCTTCTTCCTTCTTTGCCGTGGAATCAACGCCCACCGCGATGTCGGCGGATTGCGAGTGCAAGAGCACTTCGATGTTGGCCTTGCTCCAATGGAAGCCGGATTGCTCATATCCGATATCCTTGATCGCCTGGCGGGCGGCATCAATGATCTTTTCCTTGGTGATGGATTTGGGACCACGGGTTTCACCGGCGATCACCACGCGGTTGGTGGTGGCGAGCGT